>JBEVVH010000031.1:0-23179 GCA_040507245.1 Candidatus Thiodiazotropha sp. | reverse complement strand
GCGCCTACGGCTCGTCGGGTTTCCAGTATCGCCTCGCGACTACCGGGGACTACCAGCCTTCGCTTCGCTTTCCCTGGCTGGCAGCGAAGGTTACTTCCTTTCACATCTAGCTCCTTGCATATTGTTTCAACTATTGCCCTAATTCCAATGCCAGCCAATATGTATTGTTCATTTTCAATTGCTAGAATTGTTTCTTTGTATATTTCTTGTATTTTATACGGCAACAGATACGATTCGATGGATTTCAATCCTTTCGCCCGTCCTGGATAATATTTTATTGTTTCTGGGCAGTATGGGCCGTCGTGATCATACTCAACGTCTTCGGAAAATGTGGATACAGTGCGGAACGATACAGTTTCACAACCAAGACATTGGATTATTTGGTTTTTGCAGTTCCAATCGACAGAATTGCCGCCCCCACAATCTTCATAGCCACTTTCGTTGTACGAGCAGACAATTGAATGCAGTGTTTCCCTGCCGCATTCTCTGCAAATAAAGCGATATTTCCCTTCATCTTTGTCGGCAATATCGAATTTCTTAGTTATTTCACCCATGCTGTTTTTCCATGGCTAACATATTGAATAATAGTACAAATATACCTCTTGCGTGGCAAAATCTTTGTATTCTAAATCAAACAACAAAAAGCTGTTGTGTGGCAGGCACAAGGCATGAGAAATGTGGTAACCGGGCACCCTCCCACGACCCTTCGCCTAACCGAGTTCTTTAACCACGAAGGACACGAAGGATCAGACTAGCAATCAATTAATCTCATTGCGCAGCTTTTTAGGCATTGAAAACCATGAACATGCCACTTCGTGACCTCGTGACCTTCGTGGTAAAAATTAGTGTCGGCTACTGCCCTGAATCACCGCAGTCGTCGTCCGGGCCCATATATACCCTGTGCTCCGTTCTGAACTCCGAAACTTGAGTTACTATTCCTGCCTGGCTTTCTCAGACAGCTGTTTCTGGATATTGCCGGGCACTGCTTCATAATGGCTGAACTCGATGCTGTAACTGCCTTCACCACCGGTGATGGCCTTGAGATGGGTTGCGTAGCCTTCGAGTTCGGCCAACGGCGCCTGACCCTTGATGATCAGCATGTTGTTGCGTCCACTTTCCGTGCCGCTGATCTGACCCCGCCGTCCGGCGAGATCACCGGTCAGATCGCCCATGAAGTTGTCCGGCGTGGTGATGGAAAGGTTGACGATGGGTTCGAGGATGACCGGGCTCGCATTATCCACGGCTTCCAGGAACGCCCGTTTACCCGCCGTGACAAAGGCGATCTCCTTGGAATCCACGGAATGGTATTTGCCATCGTAGATGGTGACCCGGATATCCTGCATGGGGAAGCCGGCAATGGCGCCTTCCTCCATGGCCCCGCGAACCCCTTTCTCGACGGCCGGTACGAATTGCCCAGGTATTGCGCCGCCGACGATCTGGTTGACGAATTCGAAACCCTCGCCCCGGTTCAGCGGTTCGATGCGAATAAAGACTTCACCGAACTGGCCGGCGCCACCGGTCTGCTTCTTGTGCCGGTAGTGGCCTTCCGCGTTGCGGGTGATGGTCTCCCGATAGGCGATGCTCGGCGGATGGGTTTCGACCTCCACGTTGTACTTGTTTTTGATCTGCTGCAGCAACACCTCGAGGTGTAGGTCGCCGAGACCACGCATGATGGTTTCGTTGAGACTGACATTGTGCTCCACATGAAAGCAGGGATCTTCGTCTTCCAGTTTACGCAGGGCGTCACTGAGTTTCTGTTCATCCCCGCGCTTGCTGGTATTGATCGCAAGACCAAACAGGGGCAGGGGACATTCGATACTGCGCAGGTGGTGATGATCTTCGTCATGTGAGTCATGCAGCACTGCGTCGAAATGGATGTCATCCACCCGGGCCACGGCACAGATGTCGCCGGGCACCGCCCGGCTCATCTCGATCTGGTCTTTACCCTGGAGGGTAAACAGATGGTTCACCTTGAACGGTTTGCGGGCATCGCCAATGTAAAGTTGAGAATTTGCCGCCAAGGTACCCTGATGAACGCGAAAGATACCCAGCTTGCCGCGATAGGGGTCGTTGACCACCTTGAATACATGTCCGATCACATGCTTTTCCGGATCGGGGGAGACCTCCACCGGTTTCATGTTGGCGCCTTCGCCCTTCATAAAGGGCGGCGGGTTGCCTTCGGTCGGATCGGGCATGAGTTTGACGAACAGTTTCATCAGTTCATCCAATCCCGCACCGGTTTCCGCGGATGTAAAACAGACCGGGATCAGGTGACCTTCCCGGAGCGCCTTTTCGAAGGGGTCGTGCAGCTGTTCCGGTTTGAGGGCCTGGCCCTGCTCGAGATAGATCTCCATCAATGCTTCATCCACCTCGACCACCTGGTCGACCAGGCTGTCGTGGGCCTCGCTCACGGACAGCACATCGGTGGCTTCGCCTCCAGGTTGAAAGAAGCAGTCGATGACCTTGCTGCCATTCTCCGCGGGCAGATTGATGGGCAGACACTCCTTGCCGAAGGTCTCCTGCAGGTTCTGCAGCAGACCGGCGAAGTCGACCGCCTCGGCATCGATCTTGTTGATGATGATGAAACGACACAGATTACGGCGTTTCGCCGCATCCATCATACGCAGGGTGACGGGTTCGATGCCGCTCGAGGCATTGATCACAACGGCAGCGGTTTCCACCGCGAGGAGAATGCTGATGCTGCGTCCCAGGAAATCCGCATGTCCGGGGGTGTCGATCAGGTTGATCCGGGTATTCTCGTGATCCAGATGGGTGATCGCAACATCCAGTGAATGCAGCAGGGATTTCTCCAGATCATCGAAGTCGCAGATGGTATCGCCCCGGGCGATGGTGCCTTTGTTGGCGATCATGCCACTGCGGTGGAGGAGTGATTCCACCAGGCAGGTCTTGCCGGAACCGGCGTGTCCAACCAGGGCGATGTTACGGATTTCATGGGTAGTGTATTGGGGCATTTCGACTCCTATCAGCAAAACGGGTCGCTCGATTGCTGCAAACGGTCTGTATGACAGCGTTTGTAATTTGTTGTGGTTCTTATACCGGTGATGGTTGGGCTGTCCCGCATGCAGGCTGTTGAAATTCGCTCAGACGCATGCGAGACAAGGCTAAATTCGCCGAAAAAGCGCATCTTACTGGAGTAAATGAGCATTTTGAGGCTAATTTCAACGCAGGATCGTACCGTCTGAGTAGAATTTCAACAGCCTGCCAGGAGACCGCCCAGTCAGCATGGGCACACTAAACATATCCGGGTTGGCCCCGTATGGCAATCGATCCCCGGGAAAAAAGCGGGGATCAGGGGTGTACGGTGTCGATCAGCACCTTGACCTGTTCCGATTGGCCGGGTTTGACTGGTTTGACGTCGCCTTCCAGGTCGCCGGACTGGGCGGTGGGGTTGCCGCTGAGTGAGACCCGGGCGCCTACCTGCACCTGGTCGAAACCTGAGAGTTTCATCTGCGGCATCATGGCCATGCTGTCGTCGAGTTGTACGCTCAGGGGCAGGTCACGCACCTGCTTTCGAAGCGCCGCCAGGGGCATGGGAGGGCCATTCAAAGCCTTGGCGTAGATGAATACCAGGTCATCCGGCTTGGCGCGTGCCGCCAACTCCGGCGAGAGCGCGATCTCCACCTGGATTCCGCTATTGGTAGAGGCTGGGGACGTCGGTGTGGCGGGTGACGAGGCAGTACCACCGGCCTGGACGATACTGGGTAACTCAGGTTCCTCGGGGCCCAGGCCCAACTGGGAGCGGGCGTCATCGATCGCCGCGTTGACCGACTCGAGCTCGGAGCTTTGCGGTGTCAGCGAGCTGCGCAGACCCTGCCAGTGGTCGATGGCCTGCTGAAACTGATTGCTCTGATAGGCCAGCACACCGTTCAGCCAGAGTACATTGGGGTCTTGCGGGGCCAGCGTATAAGCCTTTTGGATCAGGGGTGCAGCCTGGCCGGTAAAGTCGTTGCCGTGGGATGCCGCCAGGGCCTCACCATAGGCGAGCAGCAGATTGACGTTCTGATCATCCAGATTGAGGGCTGTCTTGTAAGCCTCGATGGCGGCCGGGTAGTTGTTCATGGACATGTAACTGCGACCCAGGATGATCCAGCCATCCAGGTTGTCGGGCTGTTCCTTCAGTTTGGCGGCCAGACGCTCCACCAGTACCTCCATGGGCGGCAATCCCTGGTCTTGTTCGGGAGCGCCACTCGCGCTGCCATGGGGCAGCATGCCGGTTGCGGCGGTTTGCGTGCCGAGACGCGGGATGATCTCCGGGAATCCGATGACCTGGTAGATCGTCAGGGCGGCGATGGGTACCAGCAACGCCACGGCAGCCATGGCCTGACCGGACTTTCGCAACCGGGTTTGTTTCTCCTGGTCCGCATCGATATCCGTGAGCAGTTCCTTTTCCAGGTCCGTGCGAGCCGCGTCATAACGGGCCTGCTCGAGAATCCCGGCTTCCAGGTCGTTGTCCAGCTCCGCGAGTTGCTGCTTGAAGATCGCCAGATTGAGTTCGTCGGAGGTGACACCCGTGTTGACGTTCCTGCGCAGTAACGGCAGGGCGACAAATGCCATGGCCAGGACAGTCAGCCCGGCGGTTATCATCCAAAATAGGGTCATTGATTCGTGTCTCGGGGATCGGTCGATTGATTCAGAAGGCTTGCGAGTCTTTGCCGTTCCTCGTCGGATAGATCGGTTTCCTGACTCCGGCTCTTGCGTTTCAGGATACGCAACAGCACCAGGGCGCCCACCACGAAGATGATCACGGGTCCAAACCAGATCGGGTAGGTGGTGGGTTTCAGCGGGGGGTTGTAGAGCACGAAATCTCCGTAGCGAGCGACCATGAACTTGACGATGTCGTCCTTGTCGTGGCCCTGCTTCATCATGTCGTAAATCTCGTTTCTCAGATCAACGGCAAGGTCGGCATTCGAGCCGGCGAGGGATTCGTTTTGGCAGACCAGGCAGCGCATCTCTTCGATGATGCTGCGAAACTCGTCATGTTTTTTGGGGTCGTCGAAGGTGTACTCCGCCAAGGTGGATGCCATCACGGGCATCAGGCTGAAAACCAGCAAACAGACTAAAACCAGGATACGCACGGGACTAACCTTCGCCTTTCAGTTCGTTGATTTTGGGCAGGATGGTATCGTTGAAGATACCCATTGTAATCGGCCCGGCCAGTTTGTAGCGGATCACCCCCTCCTGGTCCACGAGAAAGGTCTCCGGGGCGCCGTAGACCCCCAGATCGATCGCTGTGCGGCCCTTCTGATCGAAGAGGTTGACCACGTAGGGATTGCCCAGCTGCTGCAGCCAGACCTGGGCCTTGTCCCGCTCGTCGCGCCAGTTCAGGCCGACGATCTCCACCTTGCCGGAGCGCGCCAGTTGTACCAGGGTTTGATGTTCAGTCCGGCAGGAGACACACCAGGTGGCCCATACGTTCAGCAGGTAGACCTTCCCCAGCAGGTCCTTGCTGGTGACCTGGGTGTCGGACTGCTCGACCGTCGGCAGGCTGAATTCGGGTACCGTTTTGCCGATCAGGGGTGAGGGGATCTCTCGGGGGTTCATCCCCAGGCCCTTGAACAGAAACGCAGCGATCACTGCAAAAATGATCAGCGGCAGGGAATAACGCAGATATCGGTTCATCTCTGATTTAACTCCCTGAGGCCGGCAACGGGGATGCGGTGTTGACCTGCTCGGCGGAACGAACCCGGGCTGCACGGTAGCGGCGGTCGGTGATCGCAAGGATGCCACCCAGTCCCATCAACACGCCACCCAGCCAGATCCAGCGCACATAGGGTTTGTAATAGAGTCGCAGGCTCCATTCACCGTTACCCAGGGGTTCGCCAAGTGAGACATACAGGTCACGGGTGAATCCCCAGTCGATGGCTGCTTCGGTCATCGGCCGGGTCTGCACGAAGTAGGTGCGTTTTTCCGGTTCCAGCTCGGCGAATATCTGGCCGTCCCTGGAGACTTTGAAATGTCCCCGGTGCGCGTTGTAATTCGGACCGGGCTTCACCGTGACACCATCAAAGGTGAATTCATAACCGGCGATTTCGCTTACGTCTCCCGGTCCCATGCGCACATCGTGTTCCAGGCCGAAGTGACTCACCAGGGTCACGCCAACGATGAACATGGCAACGCCCAGATGAGCCAGGACCATGCCGTAAAAGCTTCTGCCGCCGGTTTTGAAATCCCGCCAGAAACCGTCGAATCCCGGTTTGTGCTTGAGCCGTTCACGGATGATCACCAGGTGGGAGGTGGCAACCCACATCGCCAGACCCATGCCCAGACCCACCAGGACATGGCCATGAGAGAACATGGGAATCAGGCTGAGCAGGCCGAACAGCACACTCACCGCGAAGGCCACCCTCAGGCGCTTGATCAGATCTGCGGGTTCCGCATGTTTCCAGCGCGACAGAGCGCCAACACCCATCATCAGGGCGAGGAACGGGGTGGTCAGCAGAAACATCTTGTTGAACCAGGGAAATCCCACGGAGATTTTACCCAGTTCGAGGGCGTCGTAGATCAGAGGTGCCAGGGTACCCAGAAGCACCAAGGCGCCGAACACGGAGAGCAGCAGGTTGTTGCCGAGGAGGAAGGTTTCCCGGGAAACCAGATCGAACCGCCCGCCGCCGGAGATGTAGGGTGCCCGCCAGGTGTAGAGCATCAGTGAACCACCGATCACCACCATCAGGAACATCAGGATGAAGATGCCTCGCGCCGGGTCGGATGCAAAGGAGTGTACCGAGGTGAGCACCCCTGAACGGACCAGGAAGGTTCCGAGCAGGCTCAATGAGAAAGCCGAGATGGCGAGCAGCACGGTCCAGCTTTTGAATGCGCCGCGTTTTTCCGTGACCGCCAGGGAATGAATCAAGGCCGTGCCGATCAACCAGGGTATGAAGGAGGCGTTTTCCACCGGGTCCCAGAACCACCAGCCGCCCCAGCCGAGTTCGTAGTAGGCCCACCAGCTTCCGAGCACGATACCAAAGGTCAGGAACACCCAGGCCACCGTGGTCCAGGGGCGCGACCAACGTGCCCAGGAGGCGTCCAGACGACCGCCCAGGAGTGCCGCGATGGCAAAAGCGAAAGCCACGGAGAAGCCAACGTAACCCATGTACAGCATGGGGGGATGGATGGCGAGGCCGGGGTCCTGGAGCATGGGGTTGAGTTCTCCACCTTCGCTCGGCACCGGAAAGGTCCGGTCGAAGGGGTTGGAGGTGAGCAGCATGAACAGCAGGAAACCGATACTGATCATTCCCATCACGGAGAGCACCCGGGCCACCATCTCCAACGGCAGATTGCGGCTGAAACTCGCGATGGCCACACCCCAGCAGGCCAGCAGGAAGGCCCACAGCAGCAACGAGCCTTCATGGGCGCCCCATACCGCCGAGATCTTGTAGACATCCGGCAGCAGGGTATTCCCGTGCTGAGCCACATAGACCACTGAAAAGTCGTTGGTCAGGAAGGCGTTGGCCAGTATCACCAGGGCCAGCGCAAGGAATACGAATTGTCCCCATGAGAGGGTTCGCGCGGAGGCCATCCACACGGTATTGCGGGTGTAGGAGCCGACCAGGGGTACCACGGATTGGGTGACCGCCAGGCAGAGTGCCAGGATCAGGGCAAAGTGTCCAAGTTCAGGAATCATTGCACGCTCGTCGCAGGTTGAGTGGCGCCGACCCCTTCATCATGGGCGGTCTTGAGGGATGCCGCGACTTCCGGCGGCATGTAGTTTTCATCATGCTTGGCCAGCACTTCGCTGGCGACGAACACTCCGCTCGGGTTCATCTGCCCCATGGCAACGATGCCCTGTCCTTCGCGGAACAGGTCGGGAAGGATTCCGGTGTATTCCACGGTCACGGTTTGCGCATTGTCGGTGACATCAAACGCGGTGGTCAGACCGTCGGTCTGACGCTTGACGCTGCCGGTGGTCACCAATCCGCCAATGCGGAAGGGATGACCGGTGGGGGCCTTGCCTTCTCGCACCTCGCTGGGGGAGAAGAAGAACATCAGGTTTTCATCAAAGGCGTTGAGGGCCAGCCAGGTGGCGACGCCCATGCCGGCAACCATCAGGCCAATGAGGGTGAGTCGTTTCTTTCGGATTGGATTCATTGCGTTTCTTTCCTGGCCCGGCGGAGTTTCCGGGCGATGTCAGTTAAGGCGCGTTTGCGTTGCCGCATCGGTGCGACGATATTGGCCACCAGGACGATCAGGGCCAGGAGAAAGGAGGGCCAGACATAGACGGCATAACCGCCCATTGCGAAAAATTCACTCATTTCGCCCCCTGCTCGACCAGATCCTGCACCCAGCGGCTGTTTCTTTCCCGTTCCACAATTTCCGCGCGCGCGCGCATTAAGACCACGGCGCCGTAATAAAGTTTAAGCGAGATCGCCATGGTCAATAGCGGGATCAGCATCGAAATGTCCATGGACGGCTTGTCGAATTTGGTGATCGAGGCCGGTTGATGCAGGGTGTTCCACCACTCCACCGAGTAGTGGATGATCGGGATGTTGACGACCCCGACCAGGGCAAGAATCGCCACCGCGCGTGCGGCAACCCGCTTGTCCTCGATGGCGCTGTGCAGGGCGATGATGCCCAGATAGAGAAACAGCAGGAACAGTTCCGAGGTCAGGCGCGCATCCCAGACCCACCAGGTACCCCACATGGGCTTACCCCAAAGGGACCCGGTAGCCAGGGCGAGAAAGGTGAAGGAGGCGCCTACCGAGGCACTGCTGATGATCAGGATTTCGGTCATTTTTATGCGCCAGACCAGACTGATCAGGCCGCATACGGCCATAACCACGTATATGAACATGGACATCCAGGCGGCCGGCACGTGGATGTACATGATCCGGTAGCTTTCACCCTGCTGGTAGTCGGGCGGGGCGACGATCAGACCGTAGTAAAGCCCGACCAGCAGGGTCAGCAGAAAGCTGACCATGAACCAGGGGACCATTTTGCCGGCCACAGCGTAGAAATAGCGGGGTGACCCCATCTGATGAAAAAATCGTATGATCATGTCAACTCAAACTGATTCTCAGGGATGCGGCAGTGGCCAGAGGCGCCAATACCAGGGAACCTACCAGCATAGCGGATAAAATCGAAATCTGCGCGGTAGTCGGAATGCCGACAATGGCGGTCTTCACCGCGTCGGTGGCGAAGATCAGAACGGGTACGTACAGGGGCAGCACCAGGAGTGAAAGTATCACTCCACCGCGCCGCAGGCCCACCGTCAAGGCGACACCCACCGATCCGATCAGGCTGAGTACCGGGGTGCCGAGCAACAGGGTCAGCATCAGGGTCGGAACCGCGCTGCCGGGTATATTCAGCAGTACCGCGAGCAGGGGCGCGACGATGAACAGGGGCAATCCGGTCACCAGCCAGTGGGCAAGGATCTTCGCCAGCACCAGGATGGAGATCGGGTGCGCGCTGAGCATGTACTGTTCAAGTGAACCGTCCTCGAAGTCCGAGCGGAACATGCTGTCGAGGGAGAGCAGTGAGGCGAGCAGCGCGGCGACCCAGACGACACCGGGACCGACGGCTTCGATCAGTTTGGGATCGTTGCCGATGCCGAGGGGAAACATTGCGGTGACCAGGACAAAAAACAGCATCGGATTGATCAACTCAGCGCGACGCCGGTAGGCCAGGACCAGATCCCGTTTAAGCAGCAGGTTGAATGCGCTGGTTAGAGAGAGAGTGCTCATCGTTCGGACAGGTTGATACGTACCAGTTGGACCTCTTCCTTGAATCCGATTCTGTGATGGGTCGTCATGGCCGCCATGCCGCCTCGGTTGAGATGGGCTTCAAACAGCCGCTCCATGTGCTCGATACCTTTGCGGTCCAGGGAGGTGAAGGGTTCGTCGAGGATCCACAGGCGCGCATCCGTTACCAACAGACGGGCGATTGCCAGTCGGCGCTGCTGACCGGCGGACATGTTGCGGGTCGGCACATCCTCGAAGCCGAACAGTCCGACCTGGTCCAGAGCCTCCTCCAGGCTGATGTCTTCCCGGGCCTTTCCCAGGCCCCGGGCGATACGCAGGTTCTCCAATGGGGTCAGGTCCAGTTTTGAACCGTCCTTGTGGCCCAGGTAGGCGATATGCTCATGGAACTCCGGACCGAGGCGGAAAATGTCCTTGCCATCCCACAGCACCTGTCCGGATTCCGGTAGGCGTATACCGCTCAGGATCCGCAACAGTGAGGTTTTGCCACTCCCATTGCGACCCTCCAACACCAAAGCCTGACCAGGATTGATGCCAAAGTCCAGGGATTCGAACAGCAGGCGATCGTCACGGATGCAGGAGAGTGATCGTGCTTCGAACAGGCCGGTTTCCGGTGGTGGTACAGCTATGGTTTCGGGAGTCACTTTACGGTCGTTCTTCGTCTCTGTTTGGCGGCCGAGATTTATATTTTCAACTATCTGAATTATTTGTAATTATTGTCGTTTGTCTTGGGTTTCTCCGAGACCGGCGGGGTGCTTGTGCAAAGAATCCGGGCCGATGCCACGAGTGTCTTCAGCGTTGAACCGGATATCTGATGCGACCGTCGCCGGGCAGGCATGGTTCCTGCCAACTAAAACCCTGCAACCATACCTGATCCGGTGTGGCGCTCACAACCCGTATTTCTCTACCGCGCCACTCGGATTATGCAGCAAAAGCCTGGAGAATAATGGGCGATAATTCCCAAAATATGATTTGGCTTTACAGGAATGATTCATGGACGACTGGCATTCGACCGGTCAAGCTATGATTGGGGAATCTGGGAGGCTCCGGAAGCGGATTGGGAATGAATCAGGTAGCCTGGGGCGGCGTTCTGATGATGATCTGTTCCTGTTCGTAACTCTGAAGGTTGGGGGTTCGCTCCGCGATGTTGGATGTCTGCCAAATGAGAGTCATACAGAATGCAATCGCCAGGACGAACAGATATTTCACCGGTTATCTCCCCGGAACATGTTTGGTGGTGAAATGATATGCCTTCAATGGGCCGTTGTTATGCTTTACCGCCCACAGGAATGGGCTCGTAAACTAGGTGCGCAATATATAGGAATTGTTCGCGTATCGCTAGTATGGGAAGCATCTGATTTTTGATCTGGATCACCAAAAGCCGGGCTTGTGACTAATTCTTGGTCTGTATCATGACCTTGTTGTCCTCGACCTTCACCGGGTAGGTTCCAATCGGGTCCGTGGCGGGTTCCTCCAGAGGCGCTCCGGTTTTCAAACTGAAGCGACTTCCATGCAGGGAGCATTTGATATGGTCGCCGTGGACACAGCCCAGATAGAGGGAGACATCCTCATGGCTGCACTGATCGTCCACCGCATACCAGTCTCCCTCGCTCAGGATCACCAGGTAACGATGCCCATCGATTTCCACGCGTTTCATGGCGCCTTCCGGGATTTCATCCCGCTGCGCGACTACGATCCATTGTTCGTCCATAGTGTTATCCGAGACGCTCGGCGGCTTCACCGGAATCGAGTACCTGGCGTACCCGGGCTGCGGCGTCTGTCAGTGTTTGTTCGCGTCCGCAATGCCACAATATCAAGGCACTGGCGTAGAGCAATGAGTCGTAGGCGGGTCCCGGCTCACCTCGCAGGGCGCGTAATCCTGTGTCAGCGGCCGACTTCGCAGCCTGGCGTACATCCGTGATGCGTGCGATCTCATCGCCGCTTGGGTCCGCGCCGGCCGCCTCAGGCAGTGGCACGGCACGCACCGGCTGATCGATGGCCAGGGATTCTGGACTGATCTCCACAGGCTGCTCTTCACCTCCGTTATCGTAGCGGAAAATCATCCCGGGCTGCCTCAGGGAAGGAATTACGCCGCCTTCCGTGCCACGCACCAGCAGACACCCCTCGAAACCTGCAAAGCGGGCCAGGGATGCATACTTGGCGGGGTAGGGTTTATGCACGTAGCCGGTTACCAGATGGGTCTTGTGTTTGGCGGTCAGCGGTTTGGCCAGCACCTCGACGGTGGTGATGACCTGGCGTTTGATGATCCGTTGGCGCAACCCGGTCAGATCGTGCAGCCCGGGAAAGAAGGTTTTCTGATCCACATAGGCCCAGCCCAGGTCCGGATTTTCGAGACGCGACCGGGCCTGGTCCAGAGAGATGTCCACGTCAACCCCGGCCGCCTGCAGCACATGCCGATGGGTGACCCCGAACTTCGGTCCCACAGCGTCCAGTCCATGGCTGACGCAGGGCAGACCGCAGGCGGCCAGAACCAGGGGGATCATCGGTGCGATGGGCAGGTTGCGGTTCATGCCGTCATAGGGATCGACCAGGGAAACCAGTTCATCCACATCGGCCTGGCGGCTTTCGGAATTCTTCAGAATGGCTTCCAGGACGCCTTTGTTTTCCTCGTCGGTTTCCCGCTTCATACGCAGAGCGATGAGAAAAATCGCGGTCTGTACATCATCGATCTCGCCGCGTAATACCGCCTGCATGCCCTCACGGGCCTCATCCAGGGTAATGTCTTTACTCAATTCCGGGCCGGTGGCGATGCGCTGAATGATCGAGTGCATCAGAGCGGAGGAGGTCATCTGGTTGGTCATGTTGTACTACCTGGTGTCGCTATGACTTTGAGGAAACCGGCCCGCCTTTCTGTTATGGCACTGGTGTGCCGATGACGGCAGGCACGGTGGTCGTTTTGCCGGGCAGTATAAATAACTGAGTAAAATTGTCAAGAATAGGGGCGTCAGGGTATTTAACCTGAACTGGAAACTTTCACTTCATCGATGCATCACAGAGGTCAGTACGTGGTTGTATTCGAAAAATACCGAGTAACTGGGATAATCCCAGCGGGTGATAGGCGGATCGCCGACACTGGGGTGAGCGGTGAGCGGCTCGCCGAACCGCTTCTGCACCTGGTCCATGGTCATGGCGCGAGTGGGCCGGGGCACACCCTCTTCGCTGTTGATGGGATAGGAATCGATGGAATCGATCAGCAGGACATCGGCGGTGGCAACCTGGGCGCTCAGGCTCAGGAGCAGGGCAGCGGAAAGGGTTGTGAAGCGAAAGGTCATCTGAGCAACTCCGAATTTGTCTCTTCAAAAAGCAATATAGCACTCTTCTCTAACTATAGGAAAGCATGAGCATTTATTTCCCTAGATTCACGTCTGGCAGGAACATCACAAAGACGGATGCAGCCCACAAAAATGCGATTTCGAGGCTACAGCGGGCAGACCCCATGGCGCGCTTTTCTGTTAGTCTATGCGGTTGACGTAACACACTATGGTTTAATGCCTCCCTATGTTCAAACCACTTGAACTCTACGTGGGCCTGCGCTACACACGGGCCAAACGCAGGAACCACTTCATCTCCTTCATATCCATGATCTCCATGCTCGGCATCATGCTGGGTGTGGTGGCACTGATCGTCGTTCTGTCAGTTATGAACGGGTTTCACAAGGAAGTCCGTGAACGGATTCTCGGTATGGCTTCTCATGCCACCATTTCGGGGGTCAGCGGGGAATTGACCGATTGGGAATCGGTCATGGCAGAGGCTTCCAAATTCAATCATGTGATCGGTGAGGCGCCCTATGTCGAGGGTCAGGGCATGCTGATCAGCGGACAGAAAGTCAGCGGGGTGCTGTTGCGGGGAATTCTGCCCGAGCGCGAGGGTGATGTCTCGGATGTGGTGCGCGATATCAAGCAGGGCTCCATCGAAAGTCTCGAATCCGGAGCCTTCAACATCATACTTGGTCGTGAACTGGCCACCGTGCTGGGGGTCGGTGTGGGGGACAAGGTGACCCTGGTGACACCCCAGGTGAATGTCACGCCCGCAGGCATACTGCCCAGGCTCAAGCGCTTGACGGTGGGCGGCATCTTCCAGGTGGGCATGGGTGAATATGATCGCGGAGTCGCGATTCTGCACATCGACGATGCGGCCAAGCTGATGCGCCTTGAAAACGGCGTGACCGGTGTGCGTCTGAAACTGGACGATCTCTACCTGGCGCCCCAGGTCTCCCGGGAACTGGCCCTGAAGATGGGGGGGTATTACCGAATCAGCGACTGGACCATGCAGCACCGGAATTTTTTCGCCGCACTGCGTACTGAAAAACGCATGATGACCATTATCCTCTCTCTGATTGTCGCGGTCGCGGCCTTCAATATCGTCTCCACCATGGTCATGGTCGTTACCGACAAACAGTCCGATATCGCCATTCTCAGGACCCTGGGCGCTTCACCGAAATCGATTATGGGGATCTTTATGGTTCAGGGTGCGACCATCGGTGTGGTGGGCAATCTGCTGGGTATGATTGGCGGGGTGTTGCTGGCCTACCGGGTGGAGGAGATTGTCAGCTGGATCGAAACCACCTTCAAGGTGGATTTCCTCGATCCGAGTATCTACTACATCACCAAGCTGCCGTCGGATCCACAGATCAACGATGTGCTGTTCATCGGTGGAATGGCCTTGCTGATCACCCTGCTGGCAACGCTCTATCCTGCCTGGAAGGCCTCACGTACTCACCCAGCCGAGGCGTTGCGTTATGAATGATCAGAGCCTGGTGCTCGAGGCGAACGGGCTGGTGCGCACCTTCTCCCAGGGCGATCTCCGGGTCGAGGTGCTGCAGGGTGTGGATCTGCGGGTTGCCGCTGGGGAGCGGATTGCCATCGTGGGGGCTTCCGGTTCCGGCAAAAGCACCCTTTTACACTGCCTGGGGGGACTCGACAGGCCGGACTCTGGTCAGGTTATCCTCAACGGCCAGGATCTGTTAACCCTCAACGAACGGGAAAAGGGCCGGTTGCGGAATCGAAATCTGGGGTTCGTCTACCAGTTTCATCACCTGCTACCCGAATTTACCGCTCTGGAGAACGTGGCCATGCCTCTGTTGATCGGGGGGCTGGCGGTGAATGAGGCCAGACAACGGGCGATCGGGATGTTGACCCAGGTCGGGCTGGAGCGGCGCATCGGACACAAGCCCAACGAGCTTTCGGGAGGGGAACGCCAGCGGGCGGCACTGGCACGGGCCATGGTGCATCATCCCACCTGCGTGCTGGCGGATGAACCGACCGGCAACCTGGATCGCAAGACCGCGGAACAGGTCTACGAGCTGATGTTGCAGTTGAACACAGAGCGCCGCATCAGTTTCATCATCGTGACTCATGACGTGGAACTGGCCCGGCGGATGGATCGAACCCTGACCCTGGTGGATGGACGACTCGAAAACTACGAGCTTTGATACCCGGCCTGTTTAGCGTCCGACGTCCGCTGCGCTCGATTCGCTGAGCGGAATGACTTTACTGCAGGTCTTACTATGCGGCGGGGGTGGAAGGCGGTTTCACCGCCTTCTTGCTCTGCCGGCGGCTTTTCCATTTCTCGATCGCCCGCCAGCGCCAGAGCCATAAAATCAGACTGTATCCGAGCACTGCGGCTACCACGGCACAGATGCCGCAGCCGAGCAGCAGGGGCAGCCAGATGCCTTCCAGGCCCCCGTTGTGCAGCCATTCCATGCTGAACTCCACGGGCGGGCTGTTCGCGGGATGCCCGACGACCCAGGTGCCGACCATGTAAGCAAACAACAGAATGGGTGGAATGGTGATTGGATTGGTAATCCACACCAGACAGACCGAGATCGGCAGATTGACCCGGAAGATGATGGCCGCGCCGGCCGCCAGCACCATCTGAAACGGTAGCGGTACGAAAGCCATGAACAGCCCCACCGCGAAGGCCCCGGATGCGGAGTGCCGGTTCAGGTGCCATAGATTGGGGTTGTGTAACAGGTCGCCGAAGACTTGCAGATACTTATGATTCCTCACCACGTCATGATGAGGTAACAAGCGTTTGATCAGTCTTTTCGGCATGAGTGGTTCGTTGACCGGTCCAGTAATTTTCGGCGTGAATTAGACGTGGAGCGCGACGGCATGGTACACCAGAATTGACCAATTATCCCGATGTTGTTTAGGGGTTTAACTCGGAAGACCTCTCTACGAAGTGCGATTCCACTGCCAAATCGTCACAGGTTGGGATAAGTATAATAGATCATCAGGGATTGACAGTGACAGGGAGATGTCATGCACGGAATTTTGTTCGGGTTTGTTTCGGGGGCATCGGGATTTCACTTACTGAAGGCTATGCCGGACCTGATCTGGTCTGCGGTATTGTTGCCCGGGGTCCTGTTGTGGCGTATTAAATGGCTGCGCCCAATGGTTGCGTTGATGCTCGGAGCCTGCTGGAGCCTGGTTCAGGTACACCATCAAATGGCCCAATGGCTGCCGCTGGATCTCGAAGGTCAGGATCTAATTCTGCAGGGTCGGGTAACGGGACTTCCGGCTATACAGGGACCGTTGCAACGCTTCCAGGTGAACGTGCAGTCACTCAGGGACCAACAGGGTAATCCGGTGCATGTATCGCGGGTCCAGCTCAGCTGGTTCGATCGCGGAACGCCCGTGCAGGCGGGAGAAAACTGGCGTTTCAACGTGCGTCTCAAGCAACCTCGGGGATTACATAACCCTGTGGGTTACGATCGCGAGAAAGGGATGCTGTCCCAGGGAATAGGCGCCCGGGGTTATGTGCGTGCCGGGCCGGAAAACCGACGCCTGGATCTCCCCGGTGTACATGGCGTGATCACCCGGCTCCGGCAAGCCATCGCGGCAGGGCTTGATGAATACACGGACAATGTGCGTTCGGCGGCGTTGTTCAAGGCCCTGGCGGTGGGTGACCGGCGCAATCTGTCCACTTCGGACTGGCAGGTCTTCACCCGTACCGGCACCAATCACCTGATCGCGATTTCCGGTCTGCATGTAGGCATAGTCGCAGGCTGGACCCTTTGGCTTGGCAACCGTTTCTGGCGCCGCAGTGAGAAACTCTGCCAGCGATTGCCCAGTATCAAGGCCGGAGCCTGGCTGTCGTTGATCAGTGCTGTGAGTTATGCCTCCCTGGCAGGTTTTTCCCTGCCCACCCAGCGGGCTTTGCTGATGCTGAGCGTGGTTCTGGGATCTCTGATTCTGGGATTGCGCATCTCCCTGGGCAGGGCATTGCTGTGGGCCTTGTTCCTGGTGGTGTTGTGGGATCCTCTGGCGCCATTACAAGTAGGATTCTGGCTCTCGTTTCTGGCGGTGGCGGCTATCTGGTGGTCTGTGTCGGGGCGTCTACATGCCGGTTCGGGTTGGCGACAGGCTCTACGCATTCAATGGGCGGTGAGCATCGGTCTGCTACCGATTCTTTTCCTGCTTTTCGGACAGACCTCACTGATCTCGCCGATTGTCAATCTGATCATGGTGCCCTGGTTCAGTCTGGTTCTGGTGCCTCTTTTGCTGCTCGGACTGCCGCTGATGCTGCTCCCGCAATTGGCCGCGTACTGGTACAGCGGCCTGGGTTACTTCGCGAATCAGACCTTTTGGCTGTTGGATGGGTTTGCCGAATTTTCCTGGGCTTCGTTGGCTTGGCCGGAGACGGGGGTCTGGGTCTGGATACTGATGTTGGCCGGTGTGTTGCTGTGGCTGTTGCCACGGGGCATGCCGGGTCGCTGGATGGGGCTCTGGTTTTGCCTGCCGTTTTTGGCTACGACCACCCAGCGACCCGATGCCGGTGAATTCTGGCTGACCCTGCTGGATGTGGGGCAGGGTCTGGCCTGTGTGGTGGAAACCCGGGAGCATGTCCTGTTGTATGACATTGGACCGGGATCGGTGGGTGGTTACAATGCTGCGGAGGCTGTGGTGGTGCCCTATCTGAGATCCCTTGGTGTGACGCGGGTTGACCGGATGATTCTGAGTAATGGGGATCAGGACCATGCCGGTGGGGCGGAGGCGTTGCGGGCCGCTTTTCCTGGCACCTCCATGCTCAGTGGCGAGGTCGATCGGGTGCCTGGCTCTGATGCCTGTCTCTCCGGTACCCAGTGGGCCTGGGATGGGGTGATATTCCGAGTTCTGCATCCGGCCGAAGGCGATCGTTTCAGCGATTCGAACAACCGCTCCTGCGTGCTGCAGATCGAGAGCGGTGAGCAGAGGGTGCTGCTGCCGGGGGATATAGAATCGCCTGCGGAACTAAAATTGGTCCAGCGCCATGTCGATACGTTGGCGTCGCAAATTCTCATAGCACCGCATCATGGATCCGCGGGTTCTTCAAGCATGGCTCTAGTGAACGCGGTGAAGCCGGAGTGGGTCCTGTTTTCAGCCGGCTATCGAAACCCATACGATTTTCCCAAAGCTGAAGTGGTGGAACGCTGGCGAGATCAGGGTGCTACAGCCTTGAGCACTGCGGAGTCCGGAGCCATTCGGTTTCGTATCAAACCCGGTGCGCCACTGGACAGTCCGGAAATCTATTGCGCGCAGCACGAGCGATATTGGCAGAACTGCAGCGGGATGGCATCAGCAAAGCGTGCTTCCGGACATGGGCAATAGGTGGGGGAATCGAGTATCATCCCGGAGTGGTCGGAGTCCGAGGCCATACCGCGGAGGTGGTTACTCGAAGTCGATCCGAACTGCACGGGTTCCGGCGAAGAGGACGCATCGGTTGATTCTGTGGGGAACCCCGCATCATGGGGAACTTCGCGGCAATCGGGTCGCTGTGCATTGACCTGCCGATCGTTCCCGAATTGTGGTATCTGACTCGGCGCGCAGGGTCGGGCAACCAACCTTGCCCTGGGTAACCCGGTAATCATAATAGAACGAACAAGGAATCAGATACGTGTTTGAGTTAGTGAAATCGGGCGGCTGGTTGATGCTGCCCATCATCGCCTGTTCCATCGTTGCGCTGGGCATTGTGATCGAGCGGTTCTGGTCACTGCAGCGTAAAAAGGTCATGCCCGATTATCTGATGAAGCAGATTCTGCAACTGCACAAGGACAAGAAACTCAACCTGGCGGATATCAAGAAGCTCAAATCCAGTTCCCCCCTGGGACGCATCCTTGCAGCCGGTCTGATCAATCGCAATCACGACAAGGATGTGATGAAAGAGGCGATCGAAGAGGTGGGTCGTCAGGTGGTGCACGAGTTGGAACGCTATCTCAATACCCTGGGGACCATTGCCTCGATTTCACCGCTGTTGGGGTTGCTTGGGACGGTGATCGGCATGATCAAGGTGTTCAGTGTGATCGTCACCGCAGGCGTCGGTGATCCCGGAGTGCTCGCAGGGGGAATCTCCGAGGCCCTGATCACCACCGCCGCAGGACTTTCCGTGGCGATTCCCAGCCTCATGTTTCATCGCTACTTCAGCGGGCTGATCGATCAGTTGGTGATCGGTATGGAAGAGCAGGCACTCAAACTGGTCGAGTTGATCCACGGGCAGCGGGAAGATTGAGATGAACCTCAGGGGCAAACCACGCAAATCTCCCGAAGTGGATATCACGCCGCTCATCGATGTGGTATTCCTGCTGCTGATCTTTTTCATGGTGTCGACCACCTTCGATCGAGAGAGTCAGATTCTCATCGAACTGCCGGAGGCAAGCGGAGAAGAGGCTGCGCATACACCCAAGGAACTGGATATCACCATCAATGCCACCGGCACCTTCTTCGTCAACCAGCGTGAGGTGGTGAATACCGAGATCGAGACGCTCAAGATGGCGATCAACAAGGCAATCGGTGACAAACGGGATCTGCCGGTCATCATCAACGCGGATGCCAGAACCCCACATCAATTCGTGATGACGGCCATGGATGCGGCGAGTCAGCTGGGGTTGAACAAAATGACCTTTGCCGCTCACCGACCCGCCGAATGAGGCCCGATCACTCTTGAATGCCCTTGAAGCCGCCTGGGATGATCGTCGCAGTCTGCTGCCCATACTCCTGTTGCCGCTGAGCGGTCTGTTCTGTCTTGTGTCATTCTTGCGAAGGCGCCTCTACCGTTGGGGACTGCTGAAGCGGGAACGCGTTGAGGTGCCGGTCATCATCGTCGGTAATCTGAGCGTGGGCGGTACCGGTAAGACCCCGCTGGTGATCTGGCTGGTGCGCGCCCTGCGAAGTATGGGATTTACTCCGGGCATCATCACCCGCGGATACGGAGGGCAGTCGAAATCCTGGCCCGTTGAAGTCACAGCGCAGAGCCGGGCCGAGGACGTGGGCGATGAAGCAGTCCTCCTGAAACGCCAGTCTGATTGTCCGGTGTACGCAGCACCACGTCGGATCGAAGCGGCTCGTGAATTGCTTTCGGGACACAACTGTGACGTGATCATTTCCGATGACGGGCTACAGCACTATGCCTTGCATCGAGATCTGGAAATCGTTGTTATCGACGGCTACCGGAGGTTTGGCAACGGTTATTGCCTGCCTGCGGGTCCACTCCGGGAACTACCTTCGCGCCTCAAACAGGTGGATCTGGTCATCGTCAACGGTGATGCGGGTTCGGATGAATTCGCGATGCAGGTCGGTGGTGATATGGCCTGTGCGCTGGATGGCCGGCAGGCCCCCAGGTCGCTTGCTGATTTCGTGTCAGAACCGGTTCATGCGGTGGCCGGTATCGGCCGACCGGAACGATTTTTCACCATGCTCGAGGCTGCGGGGCTGCAACTGCATCGTCACCCGTTTCCAGATCATCATGCCTATCGTGAAGCAGACCTGCAGCCATTTGCGGGAGAGACGGTTCTCATGACCGAGAAAGATGCGGTAAAGTGCGAGTCATTCGCAAATGAGCGGTACTGGTATGTCCCGGCAGAGGCCCGGGTGGATCCCGGTTTTGAAAAACAATTGAAGCTATTGATGAGAAGGCTGAGAAATGGACAGAAAACTGCTTGATATCCTGGTCTGCCCGGTATGCAAGGGCAAGCTCTTCTTCGATAAGAAGGCCCAGGAGCTGATTTGTCGCGTGGATCGCCTGGCCTATCCGGTGCGTGACGATATCCCGATCATGCTGGAGGAAGAGGCGAGGCGGCTCGCCGAGGATGAAGAGGTGCCGGAAAGTTGAGTGGCTCGTCCTTCAAAGTGGTCATCCCGGCCCGCTATGCATCGGTCCGGTTGCCGGGTAAGCCGTTGCTGGATATTGCGGGCAAGCCAATGATTCAGCACGTCTTCGAACGTGCCATGGAGAGCGGTGCCACGGAAGTGGTGATCGCCACGGATGATCAGCGAATCCACGACACATGCCGTGGTTTCGGCGCCGATGTCTGTCTTACGGCTTCGACCCATCGTAGCGGTTCGGACCGAATTGCCGAAGTGGTCGCGCAGAGGGGGTGGGCGGAAGATGAAATCGTGGTGAACCTGCAAGGCGACGAGCCGTGTATGCCTTCCAGTCTTTTGAGCCAAGTTGCCCGGGACATGGAGCAGCATGAAAGGGCGGTTGTAACCACTCTGTCCACACCGATCGGCAATCGCCAGATCCTGTTTGACCCCCATGTGGTCAAGGTGGTTACCGATCAGCAGGGTTACGCCCTCTATTTCAGCCGCGCCCCCATTCCCTGGCACCGGGATGAGTTCATGGAGGCAGACAACCCGCTACCTGCGGACGTTGGGTTCGCTCGTCACATCGGGTTGTATGCCTATCGGGCAGGCTATCTGGGGCGTTTTGTGAAGCTCGAACATGCCCCGATAGAAAGGGCTGAGTCCCTCGAGCAGCTGAGGATTATGTGGCATGGCGACAAAATTCATGTCAGCACAGCTGCTACCGACCCGGGGCATGGGGTGGATACCAGGGACGATCTTCATAAGGCCATTGAAAAACTGATCTGATCACTCTGTAAAATTATTCGACATCCCTGATATTAAACAGGGTTATATCACGCAGTCGATCGGAGGAAGCTGGTTGACTGGTGTCGAATTTATTTACATGTGAATTGTCCGGATTTCAAAATCAGATTAATAAATGTTTGTAACTATTTGTAAAATAACATGTAGAAAATATATGGCATAAACACTGCCTACTTAATACGCCATTAAATCACAAAAGAATTGTGACTTGTTTCCCAGAAGCTGTTTCGAAACAAGACTCAATTCTAAAGGACTGGAAGACTATCGTTTCCTGAGTCGACCCACTTACGTCCCGATCAACTCCGAGGAAGAGGAGCGTAAACACATCTCCCGGGAACTGCATGATGGCTTGGGCCAATTGCTGACCAGCATCAATCTGCACGTACAGAGTTGTATCAATCGTTGCAATCAGCAGGATCCCTTTACCGACCTGTCAGGACAGCATCGCGATTCCCTGGAATCGATTTCCGACATGGTCAAACAGGCAATCACCGAAGTACGTTCGATCTGCAGAGCCATCCGTCCCGCTATTCTGGATGATCTGGGAGTGGTCGCAGCGATTGCGTGGCAATGCCGCCAAATCTCCGATGGCAGCGATGAACTGGATGTGACGACCAATTTCGATGTCAATGAAGGCGCGATATCGGAAGAGTACAAGAACGTCATCTACCGAATTGTCCAGGAATCCCTCAACAACGCGGTGAAATACGCAAAAGCCAAATCAATCAGCGTCTCGCTGCTGCAATCTCACGATGCCATCCACCTGGTTGTGGTGGACGATGGTGTGGGTTTTGATCCCTCACACATTCAGGGCAAGCGGGGCCTGGGACTGGTCGGAATGCGTGAGCGCGCAGAATCTGTACAGGGCCGATTCCGCATCGATACCGGACTCAATCAAGGGGTTCAGGTTCGCGCCTCTTTCCCTCTGGTGATGGCGACCCTCAACGGCTGATCACGCCTTTCTCAAGGGCGTAGGTGGTCAGCGCCGAAACACTGTGCAGGTCGAGTTTCTTCATCAGGTTGGCACGGTGTTTTTCCACCGTCTTCACGCTGATGCACAGGTAATCCGCCATACTTTTGTTGGTGTGGCCTTCCGCGATCAACTTTAGAATCTGACGTTCTCTCTGGGTAACGGTATCCCACCGGGTCATGGGTTCCTGGTGGATGCTGTTGGTATGCAGGTAACTGTTGACCACCTTTTCCGTGATTTCTGCGCTCAGGTAGGTTTTTCCCTCCAGTACCCGTTCAGCAGCGACCATCAATTCATTCTGAGTGGCGTCCTTGAGTACGTAGCCATTGGCTCCGGCTTTGAGACTCGCCAGCACATATTCCTCTTCGTTGTGCACGGTCAGCACCAGGGCTTTAACCTCGGGCATCCGCTCTTTGATCTCCCGTACCGCATCCATGCCGTTCAGGCCGGGCATGCTCAGGTCCATGATCACCAGGTCGGGTTTCAATTCGACGGTTCTGCGGATCGCATCCTTGCCGTTATTAACCCGGCCGTTAAATACAGAGATCGCTATGCGGCGTATGCAATCTTTTGGTGTTCAAAATACTTGCGAACCCGTCCAGGAGTTT
>JBEVVH010000030.1:0-23451 GCA_040507245.1 Candidatus Thiodiazotropha sp. | reverse complement strand
AAAGAGGCCGGATATACGACAGCAAACCTGTCCCTGACATCAACCACAAGATGCCTTGCAAATGGGGAGGAGACCATATACGGGTGCAGCGCAGCGGAACCCGGGGAAATCGCCGCAGCAGTGCCGAACCCGGGTTAGTTGCAGATTTCGCAGTGTGTAGCGACCTTGTACAGGTAGAAAGACGGGAAGTGTCTGCTCAGAAAAATCCCCGCTCACGCAGCAGCTGCTCGGTCACTCCGGAAGACCCGGATTGCGCCGCCTGTTCACCCAGCATCAGCCTCTCCAGATAGCGGGCAATCAGATCCACTTCCAGGTTGACCTCGGTGCCTGCCTGATAGCCATCCATGATGGTCTCCTGCAGGGTATGCGGGACCAGATTCAGTTCGAACCTCGCCCCGTTGACACCATTGACGGTGAGACTGACCCCATCCACACAGATCGATCCCTTGTGCGCGATGTAGCGAGCCAGTTCCCCGGGCGCCTCGATCTCGAAACGGATCGAGCGCGCGTCTGCCCGCCGATCGATCAAGCGGCCGATCCCGTCCACATGTCCGCTGACAAGATGTCCGCCAAGCCGGGTATTCAGAGTCAGCGCCTTTTCCAGGTTCAGGGCTGCCCCGGGTTTGAGGTTTTTCAGGGTCGTCAACTCCAGGGTCTCCCGCGACACATCTGCCTGAAACCCCCGGGAATTGAGACTGATCACGGTCAGGCAGACCCCGTTGGTGGCGATACTGTCTCCCAGCGCCACATCGCTGAGATCCAGAGCACCGCTGTCTACCGTCAAACGGCAGTCTCCCCCGCGAGATTCGCTCTGCTGCAAGCGGCCGATGGCCTGGATGATGCCGGTGAACATGGAAAGCTCCTGTGCGCGCTACTCGTTGCCTGTGGTACCGCTCGTCTGATTCAGGTTGCGGAACCAGGAATGGCGGTCAAACGGATATCCGGCCCGATCTGCCGCACATCGGTGATGCGCAGTGGAATGCGCTGATTCATACGCTGGATCTCAGGCAGGTGAAACAGTCCCCGCGCGCCATCGCCCATGATGTGTGGAGCCTGGTAGACGATCAGTTCATCGATCAGACCCTGTTCCAGCAGGGCGCCGGCCAGGGTTGCGCCGCTCTCCACCAGTACATCGTTGATCTCCTGGCTGGCAAGAAAGCGCATCACTTCCCACAGATCCAAACGGCCCTGCTCACCAGGCAGCATCACCACCTGGGCGCCTGCCGCCTCGAGGGCAGCACCATGCGTCGGATTTTCATCCTGACAGATGACCAGGGTCAAACCCGGCAGGGAGAGCATTTTCGATTCTGCCGGAGTATCTAGGGAAGGGTCCAGAACCACCCGCACCGGCTTCGGCAAAGGCAGGTCCGGATCGATTTCCAGTTCCTCGCGGCTGAGCCGTACCGTCAGTGAGGGATCGTCCGACAACAGGGTACCCACACCGGTCAGAACCGCACCGCTGAGGGCCCGCAGGCGTTGAACATCGGAACGCGCCTGGGTTGATGTGATCCACTGGCTCTCCCCGCTCGCCATGGCGGTGCGTCCGTCCAGGCTCATGGCGAGTTTACAGCGGATATAGGGCAACCCCTGGGACATGCGTTTGATAAATCCCGGATTGAGGGCCATGGCCTGGGTCTGCAGGATCCCCTCGACCACATCGATTCCGGCCGCCCGCAGGCGCTCGAAACCCTGACCTGCGACTTTCGGATTGGGATCCCGCATCGCCGCCACCACACGTCTGACACCCGCCTCGATCAGGCCCTCAGTGCAGGGCGGTGTGCGTCCCTGGTGACAGCAGGGCTCCAGCGTGACATAGGCAGTTGACCCTCGGGCCCGTTCTCCGGCCGCTGCCAGGGCGTTGCGCTCCGCGTGGGGCTCACCGGCCCGCCGGTGATATCCCTCACCGACCACCCGACCATCAGCTACCAGCACACATCCGACCCGGGGGTTGGGTTGCGTGGTGTAACGGGCCTGGGCCGCGAGTTGAATCGCCCGGGCCATATGGCGGTGATCCTGTTCGAGGCTCAAGCGCCCTCCTCCTCATCACCCAGCAGATCCAGCTGACGCCGGCGTGCCTCCGGACTGGGTTGCTGTTCCAGCCGTTCAATCTCTTCCCGGAAGGCGTTCACATCCTCAAATTTCCGGTACACAGAGGCAAAACGCACATAGGCGACCTGGTCGAGCCGCTTCAGCTCCTCCATCACCATCTCCCCAATGTCCAGGGAGGGCACTTCGCGCTCACCCCCCGCCATCAGTTTTCGGGTGATGTGATTGATCGCGGCATCCACCTGCTCCGCGCTCACCGGGCGCTTCTCCAGGGCCCTGGCCATACCGGCGCGCAGCTTACGGCCATCGAAATGGGTGCGACTGCCATCCTGCTTGACCACCCAGGGCAGGTTCAATTCGGCGGTTTCGTAGGTAGTGAAACGCTCTTTGCACACCGTACACTCCCGGCGACGGCGTATCTGGTCACCCTCACCCGCGAGGCGTGAATCGATGACCTTGGTGTCCTGGGCTCCGCAGAAAGGGCAGCGCATGGGGTTGTCAGTTTTGAGTTTTGAATTTTGAGTTTTGGGTTGCGCCCGAGGTCCCGGAATACACATTCATTGTGATTCTCCGCTCAATGCTGGGTAACTCAACACTCATCACTCACAACTCAAAACTCTTCAGCTTCCGTAGACGGGATATTTAGCACAGATGTCCAGCACCTTAGCCTTGACGGCTTCGATCACCGTCTGATCACCCCGGCTGTCGATCACATCGCACATCCAGCCGGCCAGTTCCACGCACTCCGCTTCATTGAAACCGCGGGTGGTAACCGCCGGGGTACCGACACGGATACCCGAGGTCACGAAGGGGGATTGGGGATCGTTGGGAACCGCGTTTTTGTTCACCGTGATATTCGCGGCGCCCAGCCAGGCATCCACGTCTTTACCGGTCAGTCCGGCCTCGATGAAGCTCACCAGGAACAGGTGATCATCGGTGCCCTTGGACACCACATCGTAACCCCGCTCCATGAACACCTTGGCCATGGCACGGGCGTTATCGATCACCTGCTGCTGATAGACCTTGTACTCAGGTTCCATAGCTTCCTTGAAGGCCACGGCCTTGGCGGCGATCACGTGCATCAGCGGACCGCCCTGGGTACCCGGGAACACCAGGGAGTTGAGTTTCTTTTCGATTTCGGGATTCGCCTTGGCGAGAATCAGACCTCCACGGGGACCGCGCAGGGTCTTGTGGGTGGTTGTGGTGGTGACATCGGCAATCTGCACCGGGCTCGGATAGAGTCCTGCGGCGATCAGTCCGGCCACGTGAGCCATATCGACGAACAGATAGGCACCCACCTCATCAGCGATATCCCGAAAACGCTGCCAATCCACCACCCGGGAGTAGGCGGAGAAACCGGCCACGATCATTTTCGGTTTGTGTTCCCTGGCCAGACGTTCCACTTCGTCGTAGTCGATCTCACCGGTTTGCGGATTCAGACCGTACTGGATGGCGTTGTATATCTTGCCGGAGAAATTGGGTTTCGCCCCGTGAGTGAGATGTCCGCCATGGGCCAAACTCATACCCAGCACAGTATCACCAGGCTGGCACAGGGCCATGTAGACCGCGGCGTTGGCCTGGGAACCGGAATGGGGCTGGACATTGGCAAAATCGGCATGGAACAGGGCCTTGGCCCGATCGATCGCCAGCTGTTCCGCGACATCCACGTTCTCGCAGCCGCCGTAGTAGCGCTTGCCAGGGTAACCCTCGGCATACTTGTTGGTCATCACGCCGCCCTGGGCCTGCATCACACGGGGACTGGTGTAGTTTTCGGACGCAATCAGCTCGATGTGCTCCTCCTGACGGCGCTCTTCCGCCTGGATGGCTTGCCACAGCTCATCATCATAGCCCTGAATCTGCATACTCTTGTGAAACATCGCGCGCCCTCTCCAGCTGGTGAAACAGGGGGCGAAATATAGCAAAAATTCCGCGAGACGTCCTGTCAAAAGCTACCGATCGACAAGCCTGCGGAATCCAGGTACCGGAGGTCTGCGCAGTCGGGGGATCAGTGGAATGACAAATATGGAAAATGGCGGGTTAACAAGCGGATTCACCCCCATGAGAATGTGGGTGAATCCGCATGTCAGCCGGTAAGGAAGCGCCTTGGCAGGCGATCCGATGGGTTTGTCTCAGGATTTGCTGAAAATGCCTGTCGCTTTCAACAATTCGAGAATCTCGTCCCGCCAACCCAGCACGTAGACAGCTGCCACCGCCACGAAAATCAACAGCAACAGGAGGAACACAGAGATGAAACCACCGATCTCGATCCGGCGTTTCATCCGCACATCGTCCGTCATAACCCGCGACACCTGTCCCAGTACCGGAAATTCCAGTTCTGTACGCAACGTCTTGGGATCAAAATAGACCGGTTTGATCTGTGACAGCAGGAATGCGAGCCCTCCTCCCAAACCGAGCGCCATGATCATCACCGCCACACTGAACATCAGACGTTTGGGTCCGACCGGCAAGAGTGGGATACTCGGCGGCTCGACCACCCGGAATTTCAGATTGTCGCCTGCCTCGTCCGCCTGCTCCGACATTCGCGCGGATTCCAGGCGCTGAACCAGCTCCTGATAGTTCTGCTTGTTGATGTTGTAGTCACGGTTCAGGCGGGTCAATTCCGCTTCAACCTTGGGCAGGGTATCGAGCTTCTTCCTCAGTTCGTCGACCCTTTCACTGAACTCCTGGGCGCGCAGACGAATGGTTCTCAGTTCGACTTCAGACTGGCGATAGGAGAGCTTCAGCTGTTCCAGGGCGGTGGATACATTCGAGGAAGATCCCCCACCTGCAGCGGGTGGAGCATAAGAGGGAGGTGCATCTTCAGCCTGTCTCTTCAATTCCTCGATTTTGGATTTAAGTTCCTGCACATCCGGATGATTTTCCGTGTATTTAAGAAGCAGTTCGTCGAGTCGCGTCTGCATGGCCAGTAGTCGCTGAGCCATGGGGGAGTTGGACATGTTGGACAGGCCGAGACTTTGCTGGCGGCGTTGCTCCTCTTCAAGCGTGGTGGTGTACTGACGCTTGAGTTCATCCCGGCGAATGGTCGCCTCTTTGAGCTCCAGTTGAACGGCATCGAGTTCATTGCGCGCCACTTCAAGCCGGTTGAAGATGCCACCGCTCTCCCGGGGCAGGGTATCCACGTTTTTGCGTTTGAAATCGGTGAGACGGTTTTCCGCCTCAACCAGGCGGTTTTCATACTCTACGATCTGCTGCTGCAGGAACTGCTGAGCGGTATCGGATTCAATCCGGGTATCGCCCAGGGCACTCTCGACAAAGATGTCGAGCAGAACCTTGACCACCCGCTGCGCCATGTAACGGTCCCCGTAGACGAAGCGGATGATGTAAAAATTCTCGGTTTCATTACTCCCGGGAATCGGTCTGCGGTTGACCTCGATCACGATGGTGTTACGCAGCCAGTTTATGAGCTTTTCCTCTTCCTCCCGATTGGCCGTCTTGTGGTCCAGATCGGTCATCATGATCAGTTTTTTCAAGTTCTCATGGCTGAGCAGGGTGCGTGTCATGAGATGCAGGCGCTGGTTCATGTCGTTCTGTACCGCAAGTCCCTGCAGCAGCGGCCGCAGCACGCTGTCGGTGTCCACATAGACCTTGGCCTCCGACTGGTACTGATCGGGTATGGCGAAGACCACGGCCCATCCCAGGACGGCAAAGATCCAGGAAAACGTGATCGCCAGCCAGCGAAAACGCCAGGCTGAACGGATATAACTCTTGATGCGAAAAATGATGTCGTTCATCTGCGTGTATCTTTGCGGTCCCGATCCATTGCCTGCCCCTGGCCAGAATGCCCTGTGTTTCGGGCCTCATGGCGGTGATCACGGAATGCATCCATGAACACCTCTTCCAGACAACACCTCAAATAAATATCGTATGATTATGTTTTTAAAACAATTCCAATGCAAATTTCAGAAACTGCACGAAGCATGGAACTGAGGATTACTCAGCTGTTGTCGATCCTCAGCAGCAATCCCTTGGGCCACATGAGCAGGATTCTAATGGAGAACGGTCCACCAAAGTAGTCAATATTACCCGCTGGACGTTGAATTCCCTTTTTCGGGGCATTTATTTCCGAATCACAGTGACCGATTCTGAAACGAGCGTGCGCGATGCGGGCTCTGACTCCAGATGTGGAAATTCGTTCTATCCTTGGGGGTAGCGCCGGCACATCGGGCCATCACCCATTCGACCCACTATCCCGACAGGACAACCCGGGCATGAACGAACATTCCAAATGCATCGATGGTGTCTACTACCCGGAGTTTCACCCGGGCTGGGGTGGCTGCGCCGAGGAGCTGTTTCACTATACGTCCCGCTACATCGCGTGTACCGAAGCCTTTTTGCGTAATCTGGCGGACCAGCGGCAGTTCAACCTCAGCGGATACCGGGCCAGTATGCTCAACGACGAACAGCGGCGTCTCATGGCGGCGGTGCTGGCGGGACCGCCTGACCAGGTCGCCGCCCGGGCCATCACCCAACTGGTGAGGTCCGTGATCTCAGGGGAACAACAGCTCAGCGAGGGTTTACTGAATCAGTTTCAGGATCAGCTGAAGGTGATTCCCGAGGGGGTATCCCTGGTTTATGCCGATCTGCCCCAACGCGGCGAAACACCGGATGTCGCCCCCCTCGACCCCTTTTTGAACCTGGCCGACCGTCTGAGCCTGCCGGTGGCCGTGCGGGGCCACCATGTGGAGATCCAGCTGAAGTTGTTGGCGCAGCACCTGGACTCCGCCAATGTTTCATTGCGCAATGCGCTTCAGGACGCGATTCTGAAACTTCATTTTGCCGGCTATCTGCTGAAAAATCATCCGGGCCTGACCCACAAGTCCGCTCTGCAGCTCGATGATCAGGACTCAGGATCCACCTCGAGCGAATAATCCCTAATCCCCGATCGACATCGCTTCGATCTGCCGCAGGCGATTATGCCAGCCCTACCCCCTCAGCAACACCGGAGTCTCGTCCTCAAGATAAGTATAGCCTTTCAATCCAGCCTCATAGAAACGCAGGAAGGTATTCGCCTCGCGAGCGGTGATGCGGCCTTTGCTGCGAGCCTCCTGGAGCTGACGTCGCATCCGGTCGACCAGCACGGTCTCATGGAACTGGACATACTCGAGCACCTCCGCCACGGATTCACCCTCCACCACCTGTTCGAGTTCGTAGTGATCCCCATCCATGCGGATGTGCACCGCATGGGTATCTCCGAACAGGTTGTGCAGGTCACCGAGAATCTCCTGGTAGGCCCCGACCAGAAAGATACCCAACAGGTAGGGCTGATCCGGCTGTTCCGTGTGTAAAGGCAATGTCTTGGAACGCCCGTCCTCCAGGGGAAAATTCTCAATCTTGCCGTCGGAGTCACAGGTGATATCCACCAGTACCCCCTGGCGAGTCGGCCGCTCGTTCAGCCGATGGATGGGCATGACCGGAAATACCTGGTTGATCGCCCAGCTGTCCGGCAGGGACTGGAACACGGAAAAGTTGCAGAAATAGCGGTCAGCAAGTTGCGCCGCCAGACCAGGCATCATCTGTTCGATCTCATCATCATCCAGGCTTTTCATGACCCGCATCACCACTCGCCAGTAGAGATCATCGGCCAGAGCACGATCCGACAGCGTGGCATGCCCCAGGGTGAAAAGCTTGTTGATGTCGTCCCGGTAGGAACTCACATCGTGGAACGCCTCGCGGGGCGAGAGTTTCTCGAATTCAACCAGGGTGTCCCATAATTGGCGCAGTTGCACCGGGCTGCCGGGCTCCGGTTCCTGCGGGGGAGACTCTCCGGCACGTCTTGAAATACCGATTACATCGATGACCAGCACCGCATGATGGGCCACCAGCGCACGACCCGACTCTGAGATCACGTTGGGATGCGGCAGGGCCTCTTCATCGCAGATGTTCTTCAGGGTCCAGACCACATCATTGGCATATTCCTGCAGACTGTAGTCAACCGACAGGGTGCTGCCGGAAATCATGCCATCGTAATTCACCCCCAGACCACCGCCCACATCCATGAATTCGATGGGCGCCCCGAGCTTGCGCACCTGAACGAAAAACCGTGCCGCCTCCTGCATCGCCTCCTTGATATGCCGGATGTGAGGCACCTGGCTGCCAATATGGAAATGCAGAAGCCGCAGTGACTCGAGCTTTCCGACCTCCTTGAGCTTATCCGTTGCCTCCAGGATCTCACTCGCGGAGAGTCCGAACTTGGAGTTGTCACCTCCCGAATCGTCCCACAGGCCGTTGCTGGTGGTAATCATCCGGCAACGCAATCCGATCAGCGGCTCCACCTCGAGGCGCTGCGCCGCATCCAGGATCAGGTCAAGCTCGTTGGGCTTTTCCACCACCACGAAGACCCGCTTGCCCATCTTCAGGCCCATCATCGCCAGATCGACAAATTCCTGATCCTTGTAGCCGTTGCAGATGATCAGACCGTCCACGTCCTCGAGCATCGCAAGGGTCGCATGTAGTTCCGGTTTGGAGCCCGCCTCGAGTCCCCAATGGTAGACGCTGCCAAACTCCACCACCTCCTCGACCACCTGCTGTTGCTGGTTGACCTTGATGGGGTAGACTCCAAAATACTCCCCTTTGTATCCCGATTCCTGGATGGCGATGCGGAAGCGCTCGTGAATCTGGCCCATGCGGCGCCTCAACATGTCGGAGAAGCGCAGCAGCAAAGGTGGCCGCAGGTCCCGATCGGTCAATTCGTCGCAAAGTTTTTTCAGGTCGATACGCCGGGCACCGTCGGCGATCACCTCCATATGCCCCTCGTCATTGACGCCAAAATAACCGCCCCCCCAGCATTCAACCTGGTAGAGGCGCTCTGAGGCGCGTCGATCCCATTTTTTGTCACTCATCGTCCACTCCGATTTGAGAACCTTCCGGAGACCTCCGGTCATACCCCTGGGCCTTGCCCCAGTAGGAGATACATTTCTGCATGAACTTCGCGGCAAACATATCGGACACACGGTGGGCATCCGGCACCAGTTCCAGCAGATCGACTCCGGCGAGCTGGATCGAACCGTTGTCTGTGAGGGTTTCGAGAACATTCAGTCCCTGATGCCAGCTGAGGCCTCCCGGCTGGGGTGTTCCCACGCCCGGCACCTGGCCCGGATCGAAACCGTCCATGTCTACGGTAAGCCAGACCGGGCCGCGCAATCCCGCCAGCAGTGTGATCAGGTCTTGCCACTGTCCGGGTTGTTGCAACTGCCGATCGAAGAACACCCGGATACCCGGATCCTCCTCCATCCTCCGGGCCTCGTCGCTATGCAGCGAACGGATACCGATCTGTATGAGCTCGTAACCGCGTTCCCGGATCCGGTACATGGGGCAGGCATGATTGTAAATGGAGCCATGATAACTGGGCCTCAGGTCCGCATGGGCATCGATCTGCACCACGGTGCCGCCCTCGGGCATGCGTGCGAAGACCATCTCCGGGGTGATCGAGTGTTCGCCACCCAGAGCGATCAGCAGGTTGTCTCTGGGCAGTTGATCGACCGTCCGGAACAGACGCTCGTGAAACTCCGCTTCATGGTCCGCGACCACATCGACCGCAGGCAGCACCGTGGATTTCAGATAACGACTGGGACACCAGCGCCGGTCTTCCTCGAAAAACTCCAGCTGTCCGCTGGCATTGAGAATCGCCTCAGGTCCCAACCGGGTTCCCCCCTGGTAGGTTACCGTGCGCTCATAAGGCACCGGCAGAATCAGGACATCGGCCTGTTGAATCGAACTGTTGGGGAGCGAGAGATAGTGCATGATCAACTACTACCGGGGCTTGTGATCGTATTCGGGGCGTAGAGTATATGTCACCAATCCCGATCGGAGTAGCGTTGTGAACCTGATCCTGTGGAGGGCTGCCTGCACTATTCGATCTGGCAATCTCAGGGAAGGGATTAGTATACTGGCTGTGAATGGGTTTTTTTCGGTATTATATGAAGATACCCGTGCCATTCCCGTTATTGCCAGGCAGTACAGGGGATCACATGAATGCGGGACGTTCAGGGCCTGGCCGCAACGTCTACGACATCAAACAGGCTTAAACATTTCACCGGACAGACAAATTGATGGAAAGCGCATCACCCACCGAACTCGAAGTCGCTCAGCTGATTGTGGAAACCCTCAATCTCGAAGATGTATCCGCTGATGAGATCGAACCGGATGCTCCGCTCTTCCGGGATGGCCTCGGCCTCGATTCCATCGACGCACTGGAACTCTCCCTGGGCATCAAACAGAAATACGGGATACAACTCAAGGCTGATGACGAAAACATCACGGAGATTTTTTCATCATTGGCCAAACTGACCCGTTACATCGTGGAAAATCGCTGATTGTGTGGTGCGAGTTGGTCTCTCCGGTACCCGCCGACCATCCCTGCCTGGCCGGTCATTTTCCCGCTGACCCGATCGTGCCCGGGACACTGATTCTGGAGCGGGTCATCGACCTGATGAAGCGTCGTTTTCCGCAATCAGAAGTCCGCGAAGTGATCAGCGCCAAGTTCATGCAGCCCCTGCGACCGGGACAGACTTTCGAGGTCTGGGGAGAGGACAAACCCGGACGCGTTCAGTTCGAATGCCGGGTGGATGGTTCAACCATCGCCGCCGGCAAACTGTTGCTGGCCGGGGTTGGGTCGCGTCATTGAGCAGTCGTTGGAAGGGACAAGGGGAACGCGGGACGACCGGCGCGCTTCGTCTGATACTCTGGATTGCACTGCACCTCGGCCGCTTCGCGGCCCGCTCCCTGCTGTACCCCATCACGCTCTATTTTCTGCTGACCGCGCGCACTGCCCGGCGTGCCTCCCGGGAGTATCTGAGCCGGATCCTGGGACGCCCCAGCGGATTGAGGGATACCGCCAAACACATTCACACCTTCTCGGCCACCATCCTGGATCGGGTGTTTCTCATGGCGAACCGCTTCGACCAGGTGGATGTCACCATCCATAGCCACCCCCTGATTGCCGAATACGCCGCAGCGGGAAAGGGCTGCATCCTGCTGGGCTCCCATCTGGGCAGTTTTGAAATACTCAGGGCGACCGCAATCGTCAAACGGGAATTGCCCCTGAAGATACTGATGGTGCCGAATCACAACGAAATGATGATGAAGGTGCTGTCCGAACTCAACCCCAGGCTCAATGACAGCATCATCCCGCTGGGTCAGCCGGACACCCTGATTCGCGCCAAGGAGGCCCTTGCCGAGGGCGGCATCATCGGCGTGCTCGGAGACCGGGTGGCCGACAGCAGCAAGATCGTACATTGCCAGTTTCTCGGCACAGAGACCGAGTTTCCCCAGGGTCCGATGCTCATGGCATCGATCCTCAAAGCCCCGGTTTTCCTGTTTTTCGGACTTTATCTGGGTGGCAACCGCTATGTTATCCATCTCGAACATTTCGCCGACGTGGTCACCACCGAACGGGGCCGCCGGGAAGAGATGTTGCAGCAATGGACCCAGCGCTATGCGGACCGGCTCGAACATTATGCCCGGCTGGCCCCCTACAACTGGTTCAATTTCTATGATTTCTGGGGAACGGATGAGGTCTCCGATCCGTGTGTGGACTAAACGGATTACACCAGGGTGAGGGGTATCGTGAAAAAGCTATTGCTGATCAGTCTTTTCAGTCTCCTGACGCTAGCCGCAGAGGCTTCGGAGTGGAATCTGGCGAGTCTGATGCAGGCGCTCCAGAATCAGGGAGCACGTCAGGCCCGTTTCAGCGAAACCCGCACCCTTGCGATACTCGATCAGCCCATTGACCAGACCGGCCTGCTGATTTTTGAACCTCCGGACCGACTTGTCCGGCGCCTCGACCCCCCGGGCAACCTGAGCGCCGAGATCGTCGGCAATCAACTCACCCTGTGGCAGGGTAACGAGCGGAAGCAGACCCTGCAGCTCGACAATGTTCCGGAACTGTTGGCGTTCAGCGCCTCATTCCGCGCCATCCTGGGCGGAGACAGCGATACCCTGCAGCACTACTTCGAAACACACCTGGAGGGTGATGCGAAGGCCTGGACCCTGACGTTGACTCCCCGTGAATCGGGCCTTGCCAAGCGCATCAAACAGATCAAGGTCGAAGGCCGAGGCGCTGAAATTGACCGCTACACGACCCAGGAGAACAGCGGTGACCAGACCCTGACCCGTCTGCTGCCGATCGACGCGGCAACCGAGAGCCATTGATGTCCGCACAACTCCGCCTTCTTCTGATATGGCTGGGCGCGCTGTTGCTGGGCGGCGGATGGGCGGTCACACATATTAACCTGCGCACTGACCTGAGCCTGTTTCTACCCCATGGCACGGCACCGGAACAGCGCCTGTTTCTCGAGGAGATGAACCAGGGGCCGGCCTCTCGTCTGTTATTGCTCGGCATTGGCGGAGGCAGCCCCGAGACACGTGTAGCATTGAGCCAGAAACTTGCCGCCGGATTGCGCGATTCGGACGAGTTCGAGCGGGTGGAAAACGGCGCGCCCCGGTCCTTCGAAGCGGACCCGATTCTGTTCGAGTACCGCTACCTGTTACAGGACCCCGGAAAATCAGACCCGTTTTCGGTGCAAGCCTTGCGCTCCGCCCTGGAGCAGCGCCTCAGTGAATTGCGGGCCCCCTTCCCCAATCCTTTCCAATCTCAGCTTTCCGCCGATCCCACGGGGGCCTTCTCCTCCTGGCTGATGGGTAACCTGGCACAGGACACCCTGCACAAACCATTGGGGGTGTGGACGACCCGGGATGAAAAACAGGCCCTGCTTGTGGTGTTGACCCGTGCCGGGGGACTGGATCTCGATCAACAGGCATTGGCGCTGCAGGGGATACACAGCACATTCGACAGATTGAATCCCGACCGAATTCACAGCCTGGTAGTCAGCGGCCCGGGGGTGTTCGCAGTCAGCTCACGTGTGGTTATCCAGTATGAGAGTCAGCTCCTCAGTCTGATCGCATCACTCGCGATCGCCCTGATGCTTTGGCTGGCCTATCGCTATCCGCCCTATCTCCTGTATGCCGTCCTGCCCCTGGCCACAGCTCTGCTGAGCGCCAGCCTAGTGTGCTATTTCATTTTCGGGGAGTTGCACGGCATCGCCATGGCGTTCGGCATCACCCTGCTCGGCGTCACGATCGACTACCCCATTCACCTGTTCAGCCACCTGCGCAGCCAGGCCCACGCAAAAGCCGATATGCTGGCGATCTGGCCCACCCTGAGGCTGGGCGTGATCACCACCTGCGTGAGTTATCTGGTACTGATCAGCAGCGAATTCAGCGGCCTTCAGCAACTCGGCACCTTCACCCTGACCGGTCTGGCGGCCGCCGCCGCGGTCAGCCGCGTCCTGCTGCCACGGCTGTTCCCGGAACCCTTTGCTTCCCCGGAACCAAGAGGACTCGCGGTACTGCGGGGTTTCATGCAAAGACGTCGCTGGCCTGCCTGGGTTACATTGGGGTTGGGCCTGATCAGCCTGATCCTGATATTTCGCCCCGGCGCTGTACTCTGGCAGGACGACATTGCCAGCCTCTCCCCGCTGCCCAAGCAGCTGTTGCAACAGGACCGAACCCTGAGAGCGGCACTCGGCCGCGCGGAGCCCAACCACTTCCTGGTACTGCATGGCGTGGATGTCGAGACCCTGCTACAGACCAGCGGACGGCTCCGTGAGCGCTTGAGCGCCGCCCCCGATGACCGCTTCGCGAAGCTTGATCTGCCGAGTGATCACCTGCCGAGCCAGGCGCGGCAACGGCGGCTTCAACAGCAGCTGCCGGACCGCCCGACTCTGGAAGACCACCTGAAACAGGCCATGCGGGATCTGCCGTTCCGGGAGAATGCGTTTACCCCGTTCATCGAAGCGGTCGGAAAAAGCCGAACCCTGCCACCCCTGAGCTACCCAAAGGCCCTCAAAACCGGGCTCAAAGATCGGTTGCAGAGCAGTATCAGGATCAATTCGGATGGTGCTCGGGCACTGGTCCCCCTGCAGGGGGCTCAGGATCCCGTTCGACTGGTCGAATTCATCAATCAGACACTGCCCGAAATCCGCTACCTGAACCTCAGACAGGAGACCAGTGGTCTGGTCGGGGATTTTCGGGAAAAGGTACTCAAGCGGGTAACCCTTGGAGGACTATTCATGCTGCTACTGCTTTGGTATGGTCTGCGCTCGCTGCAGCGGGCATTGCTGACCCTGCTGCCGATTGCCGTGGCCATCCTGATCACCGTGGCAACCCTGCTCAGCATCGGTGAATCACTCAACCTGTTCCACCTGATCTCTCTGATGCTGGTTCTGGGAATCGGTCTGGACTACAGCCTGTTTTTCAACCGCCGCGACCATGACCCGGAGCAGTTGAGAACCCTGCATGCGTTAACCATCTGCGCGATCAGCACCTGTGGTGTATTCGCCATTCTTGCGAGTTCATCGATACCGGTCCTGAGCGCCATCGGTATGACGGTCGCCATCGGGGTCGGTTTGAGTTATTTTTCAACCTATGCCCTGTCGCGGGGATGGACAGGATCTGCGGATCGCTGAATGAACGGAATGCAACCTGCACAGAACCGGCCACTGCACAGGTGGCTCCCCCTGGCGCTGTTGCTGCTCGGCCTCAGCTATCCGCTGGTGCTGCACCTGGGGGTGGTCGACGGCAACCTGGTACCGGCAACCCTGGTGATGTTGCTAATACTGGTTTTATGGGGTTTGCTGGAGCTGTCCAAGTCCCGTCCCAGCGGCTGGCTGCTGATCGGTATCGGTGTACTCGGCGGCCTGTGGTTATGGCTCGGGCAGCCGGACATGGTCAAGCTTCTGAAGCTGCCGCCGATACTCATCAATGGTACCTTTTTTTTGATCTTTTCAATGACTCTGCTGCCCCACCGGACCCCGCTGATCACCCGTTTTGCTCAACTCATGCATGAGCAGGAACGGCCGTTGAACGAGGTCGAACAACGCTATACCCGCTGGGTGACCCGGTTCTGGTCAGGAATGTTCGCGTTTCTGACCCTGGAAAGCGCCTGGCTGGCCTTCTGGGCAGCAGAGGAAACCTGGTCTCTGTTCACCAATTTTGTCAACTATCTGCTGGTGTTCGTCGCCCTGCTGATCGAATACCGGATCCGGGTATGGTACCTGCCCCATCTGGAGCACCCGGGTTTTGTGGGTTTCATGAGACGCTTTCGGAGCATTGAATGGCGCAGCCTGCTGTGAACAGCCCGATACCCAGTGGGTTTCTGCTGCATCATCCGCAACAACCGGTTGCCTGGCACCGGGGTGGCGCAATCAGCGCCGAGCGATTCCTTCGTGATATTTCAAAACTCGCGGCTCAGTTGCCGGACTCGAACTGCGTGTTCAACCTGTGCGAGGACCGCTATCACTTTCTGGTCAGTTTCGCAGCCGCGATCATGCGCAACCAGATCACCCTGATGCCGTCCAACAGCACCCCGGGGGCGGTCAATGCCCTGTTGCGGGATCGCCCGGATGGTTACTGCCTGTGTGATCGTGAAGTACCGGGCATCCGGGCACCCCAATATCGGTTTGAGTCATTGATCCAGGAGAGTCTTCCGTCAATGCCTCTGCCCCGCGAGATCGCCCCCACCCAGCAGGTGGCCATCCTGTTTACCTCCGGCAGTACCGGCGCACCCAAGGCCAATCCCAAGACCTGGGGTGAACTTCAGAGTGAAGCGGACAGCGCCTTGCGCCACTTCCCGTTCCTTACCCGCGGCATTGTTTCGCTCGTGGCCACGGTACCGGCGCAGCACATGTACGGCCTGGCGACCTCGGTGTTCTTTCCCTGGCAGGGAGGGCTTGCGGTACACACCGGACGTCCCCTGTTTCCTGCGGATATCGCAGCGGATCTGGCGCTGATCCCGGCTCCCAGGGTGCTCATCACCACCCCGCTGCATCTGAGGGCCTGCCTCGACTCAGGTGTCAGCTGGCCGGACATCGAATTCGTCATCTCCGCCACGGCGCCGCTCTCTCAGGATCTGGCACGGGAAGCGGAACGGCAGATGCGTACCGAAATCTACGAAATCTATGGTTCCACCGAGACCGGATCGATTGCCAGCCGCCGTACGGTCCAGGAACAGACCTGGCACCTCTACGAAGGCATTCATATCGATTTGATCGAGGACCGGGCGATCGCCCAGGGCGCACACCTGTTCGATCCGGTAGCCCTGAATGACCGCATCCGATGCCTGGACAAGCACTCTTTCCTGCTTCAGGGACGCGATACGGACATGCTCAAGATCGCCGGTAAGCGGGCCTCCCTGGGTGACCTCAATCAGAAACTTCTGAGCATACCGGGTGTCGTTGATGGGGTATTCCTGCCACCGGACGACCCAGACTCAGAGCATCAGCGCCTGACAGCCCTGGTAGTGGCCCCCACACTCGACAAGCGGGCACTTCTCTCTGCCCTGGCGGAATCCGTGGATGCCGCGTTTCTGCCCCGCCCGCTGACCTTCGTCGATGCACTGCCGCGCAACAGCACCGGGAAGCTTCCCAGAGAGGCGCTCGACAGGCTGCTCGAAACCCTGAGGAAAAAAGCCTGAGGGAAGCCCGCCATAGCGGGAACCAGTGACGTATCATGGTTCTGAGGGGTAATTTTACCGGCACCGGGTCATGAGCATTGTGTTACACCCGCTTGACTCGCATAATACCCGGCTCTCCCGAAGGATGTACAAGCCGCGCCAGACACCTGATGCCTGCATTGCCACTGAAAATCAGCCATTACACACTGACCAATGCACTGGGCCAGGGCAAATCGAGCGCTCTGCAGGCGTTGCAAAGTGGTCACAGCGGGCTGCGTCCCTGCGACCTGGAAGGCGTGGACCTGGAGACCTGGATCGGCCGGGTGCCTGAGCTGGAAAACCTGCCCTTGCCGGACGCCTGGCAGGCCTACGACTGCCGCAACAATCGACTGGCGCTGCTGGGACTTCAACAGGACGGTTTCCTGCAGGCGGTGGATGCAGCCAAGGCGCGTTATGGAGTCGAGCGGATCGGGGTTTTCATAGGTAGCAGTACCTCCGGTATCGCCACAACCGAAATCGCCTACCGCGATCGTCAGGATGACCGTCTGCCGGCGGATTTCACCCCCGCAACCACCCACAACATTGCATCCCCCTGCCATTTTGTACGTCTGGCGCTGGGTCTGAATGGCCCCGCACTGGCGATCTCCACCGCCTGCTCCTCCAGCGCCACGGTGTTCGCCGCGGCGGACCGCTACATCCGCAGCGGTTTGTGTGATGCGGCGATTGTCGGTGGAATCGACTCCCTGTGCCTGACCACACTGTACGGATTCAACTCTCTCGACCTGATCTCCGACCGCCCCTGCCGCCCCTGGGATGGGTCACGCAACGGCATCAATATCGGCGAAGCGGCAGGTTATGCACTGCTGGAAAAGTCCCCTGAAGGGGAATCCAGCCTGCAACTGCTCGGCTTTGGCGAGAGCAGTGATGCCTACCATATGTCCACCCCCCACCCCCAGGGTGATGGCGCCCTGGCGGCGATGAACCAGGCACTGCAAAGCGCCGGACTGACGCCCTCCCAGATCGATTATGTCAACCTGCACGGCACCGCCACCCGCAGCAACGATGCCTCGGAGGACCGAGCAGTATGCCGGCTTTTCGAACACTGTCCGCCGTGCAGTTCCACCAAGGGTTTCACCGGCCACACACTCGGCGCGGCGGGCATTACGGAAGCGGTCTTTTCTCTGCTCTGTCTCGAGGCCGGCTGGATGCCGCAAAGCCTGCAAACCGAATCCAGGGATCCCGAACTGGGGGCCAACATACTGCTGCAGCCTCAATCAGCCCCGCTTCGGCATGTGCTCAGCAACTCCTTCGGTTTCGGTGGCAACAATTGCAGTTTGATCTTCGGACTCGCGAAATGATTCGGTTCGGACTCTCACGCATCGGCATCATCACCGAAGGAATCGATTCCTGGTCGGAGGCGGCGGCCGTGTTGCGTGGTGAAACCCCTTACCGGGATGGCGAGCTCGCTGCCTTGAAACCGGCGATGCTCAAGCCCAATGAACGGCGGCGCACCACCCGCACCATCAAACTCGCGCTTCAGGTGACCGAAACGGTTCTGCAGGATTACCCGGACAGACAGGATCTGCTCTCGGTATTCAGCTCTTCTGAGGGCGATCTGGACATCATCGACCAGATCTGCCAGGCACTCTGTCTGCCCGACCGTCCGGTATCTCCGACCCAGTTTCACAACTCCGTGCACAATGCACCGGCGGGGTACTGGTCGATCGGCAGCGCATCCCAGGCCGCTTCCTGCAGCCTGGCGGCACTGGACGGCGGCTTTTCCGCCGGACTGATCGAAGCCGCCTCCCAGGTCTTCAGTGAACAGCGTCCCGTACTGCTGGTTTGCTACGATCAGTTACCTCCGCCCCTGATGCAGAGTGTGATCCCCATCAGGACGCCGTTCGCGGTGGCGCTGCTGCTCACCCCGGAGCAGGATTCGCAACCCTGCCTGGCGCACCTGCAATTGCGTCTCGATGCACAGGGCGAACCCGACCGCCTGGCGAATCAGGCACTGGAAAGACTTCGACTGTCAGCCCCGGCGGCGCGATCACTGACACTGCTCGAAGCGGTCGCATCCGAGCTCCCGTCACAACATCGCTGTCTGAACTATCTGCCAGGCCTGAATCTGCATCTGACCATTACGCGATGAAACTATCTGGCCCGGATCTGTATCGGTTGTTACCCCATGCTGGCGACATGTGCCTGCTCCAGGAAGTGCTGGACTGGGAATCGCAACACATTGTGTGCCGCACACAGACCCATCGTGACCCCTCCCATCCCCTGCGCTCTGCCTCCGGGCTGGCCAGCATCCATGCAGCGGAATACGGCGCACAGGCCATGGCGCTGCATGGGGGGTTGCAGGCTCAAGCACACGGGCAAACCAATCCCGGGGGTTATCTGGTCAGCCTGCGCGGTGTGAAACTGCATCGCAACCGCCTGGATGACCTGGAGGAAGCACTCACGGTCGAGGCCCGTCAACTGCTGGCCGATGCGGGAAACATGCTTTATGATTTCACGGTCAGGACCGACACCGCCGTAATAGCCGAAGGAAGGGCCGCCGTCATCGTAAACTCTGAGGAAACACCGTGAAGCGTGCATTGATCACCGGAGGAAGCGGTGATATCGGATCGGCGATCTGCCGCAGGCTGAGTGCTTCCGGCGTCCACGTCATCGTTCACGCCAACAGCAACCCGGAGCGGGCCGAGCAGGTGGCCGAATCGATCCGGGATCAGGGCGGATCCGCCGAAATCTGCGTTTTCGATATTCGTAATCCACACGCCACCCAGGAGTGCCTTGAGAAACTGCTCGAGACAGGCCCTGTGCAAATTCTCATACACAATGCGGGCGTTCACGACGATGCACCGCTGGCGGGAATGAATGCCGAGCAGTGGCACAAGGTCATCGACGTATCCCTGAATGGTTTCTATAACGTGGCCCAGCCCCTGATGCTGCCCATGCTCGCATCCCGATGGGGCCGGGTGATCGCAGTCTCATCCATCGCCGGTGTGATGGGCAACCGGGGACAGTGCAACTACGCGGCTGCCAAGGCAGGCCTCCATGGCGCCATCAAGTCCCTCTCCCTGGAACTGGCCTCCCGGGGCGTCACCGCCAACGCGATCGCACCCGGCATCATCTCAGGGAGCATGACGGATGCCACGTTCAGCCCTGCCCTGATCAAACAGCTGGTTCCGATGAAACGCGCCGGCACTCCGGATGAGGTGGCCGCCCTGGTGGGCTTTCTCGCCTCGGATGATGCGGCATTTATCTCGGGACAGGTCATTTCCATCAACGGGGGCATGGCCTGACCTCATGCTCACCGTTGCTGTCATACCGGTATATAACGAAGCGGCGACCATTCGCGAGGTGGTTCAGAGCACCGCACCCTATGTCGATGAAGTCATCGTGGTCGATGACGGGTCCAGTGACGACAGTCATCTGCAGTTGGAGGGGATGGCAGTCCAGCTGATTCGTCTCGAACAGAACCGTGGCAAGGCGCACGCGCTGCAGACCGGCTTCGATCGCGCGTTACAGCTCAACGCGGATTATGTGGTTACCCTGGATGGCGATGGCCAGCATAACCCGCAGGAGATTCCCAACCTGATCAGTGCCGCACAGCACAAACCCGATTGCATCATCATCGCAGCACGTCTGAAGGCCACACACAACGCCCCCAGACTGCGACTGTTTGCCAACCGTTTCGCTGATTTCTGGGTCTCCTGGGCCGCAGGTTACCCGGTTTCCGATTCTCAATCCGGATTCAGACTCTACCCATCCGCCCTGCTCCGGGAGGTTCGCCTGGACACCACCCGGGAGCGGGGTTTCGTTTTTGAGAGCGAAATTGTGATTGAAGCCGCAAGTCACAGCTTTTATAGCGTGTCCATACCTGTTGAGTCGATCTACCACTCCGGAAGGCGGCAAAGCCATTACAAGCCCTGGACGGATACATGGCGTATCGTGCGGATGATTGCCTGGCGATTGATTCGCCGGGGACTCTATCTACAGGGGTTGTTGCGCAGTCTCGGGCTGCTCAATGACCCGCGCAATCGTGCGCCGTGATCGTATCGATTCACCGAAAACTGACCAAGGATATACAGCGACAGGATGTTCAAGCAGTCCGGAGCGAGACGAAGGGTTGCCAGACTGAACATTGGCCCTTTGCCATGATGCACATCGAAGATTTCAACCCACATTCACAAAGCAACCAAGACCATTAAGGGAGTCTGTTATGAAACTCATGACTGTAAGAAATACACTCTTCATTGCCATTCTGGTAGCCACTCTGGGCCTCATGGGGTGCCGCACCGAGCCTGTTTACAATGTCCAGGATTCACCGGTCAACACCATGAGCAAGACCTCGATGACCAATATCAAAAAGGCCATAATGTCCGCTGGTGCAAGCCTTGGCTGGCGCATGAAAGAGATCAAGCCCGGACAGATCGTCGGCACGATCATGCTGCGCGGCACCACCGCCACGGTTGATATCCCTTACAACACCAAGACTTACAGCATCGTCTACAAGAACAGCGATGGCCTGAAGTACGACGGCAGCAGCATCAACAAGCAGTACAACAAGTGGATTCAGAACCTGGATAACGCCATCCAGTTGCGCATGATCGCCATGTGATCCCGCCAGGCCCCGGACCCATTGGCGTCCGGGGCCTGACACCGACCCTTCACAACCTCCAAACGATGCAATTCGACCCTGAACGGGGCAGTGTCGACTGGGACGGCCTGTTCACCTTTTTTCTGACGCTTCTGTTGCTGATGGCCGGACTGGGTATCCCCCTGCTGATCAGCACAGGCTACATCTACCGTACCGCGCGAACCCAGGGCACCGATTGCGCCCACAGCAGCCTATTGGTGTTTGGTAAGCGACTGGTACGAGGGCGGATCGATACCGACTACCAACGGCGGCTCGCCAAAGCGCTGGATCAGATGCGAGCGGATGCCTCCGCGCAACTCCTGCTGGTGAGTGGCGCGGCGCCTGGTGAGCAGATCAGTGAGGCCCAGGCCGGGCGCGATCATCTGGTTGCCCATGGCATTCCGGAACATCGACTCAGGCTGGAGCAGCAGTCACAGAATACTCTGGAAAACCTGCGTCATGCACGTAGCATGCTTGAGCAGGAAGAGGCCTTTCCGGTCACTCTGATCAGCAACCGTTATTACCTGGCGCGTATCAGCACCATCGCCACGAGTCTGGGGATGGAACACCAGTTGTGTGCCTGCGAGGAGCGCTTTGAGCCCGGACTGAGTCTGGTGCCCAGGATGCTCATGGAAGGTTGGTACGTATTGTGGTTTCAGACCGGCAAAGCCTGGTCCCGTTTGATTCGCAGTGAACGGATGTTAAGCCGTGTCACCTGACTGCCCCCTGTTCTCCCACCATTGATTCTCAGCGGTTCCCCTGCCCGATCGTTCCCATGATCTGCGAGGGAATGCCTATCTGAGTCACAACGCGTGACGAAACCGGAGTTGTTTGCTGAACCCTGGGCATGCATTCCCACGCAGAGCGTGGGAATGCGCCATGACGACACACCCCGGGCGATGGCCACACCCGGACTTCAGGATTATCCGTACTGTGCCGCCGCACGGGCAAACACATCCACGGTGCGCGCGTGCTGCCGTACGCAGGGATTGGATTCATCCCATACATAGCCTGCAAGCACTGAACAGATCTGTTGCTGGAATTCCTCGGGTTTGACCGCACTGAAGAAAATCGTGGGCAGACGATTGTCATACCAGGCGGTGACGAAGGTGCGGAAGGCATCCACCCCCATCATCATATGCTGAGCATACTCCTTGTCCCAGTCCGGGGATTCACCCCGCAGTTGTCGGATCAGGGTCTTGGCGGCCCGGTTGGCCGACTCAAGCGCCAGGGTGACACCGGAGGAGAACACCGGGTCGAGAAATTCCGTGGCATTGCCCATCAGCGCGAACCCTTTGCCATAGAGCTTCTTTGCTGAGATGGAGTATCCGCTGATGTGGCGGACCGGAAAACTGAATTCCGCATCCCCCAGGCGTGCCCGTACATTCGGGTTGCTGTCGATGATGGCGCGCAGTTTTTCGTTCGGATCTTGCGGAAAGCGTTCCAGGAAATCGGGTTTTGCCACCACACCCACCGAGGTTTTGCCGTTGGAAAACGGGATGATCCACATCCAGGCGTTGTCCGGATCATCCAGCATGCAAATCCAGATTCGACCCTCGGCCTCACCCTCGGGCCGCTTGTCACCGGTGACATGGGTGAAATAGGACTGGCGCAAGGGCAGCATGGAGTTTTCGTCCAGATCCAGCAAACGGGGAAGTACCCGGCCATACCCACTGCCGTCGAGGATGAAACGGGTATCGATGCTCACCGGGGTTCCATCTTCTGCCTCAAGCAGGACGGTCGACGATCCATCCTCCTGAAAGGTCACATCGGTCACACCATGGCGCCACAGCACCGGCACACCGCGGGCTTCCACGGTTTCCGCCAGTACCTGGTCAAACTGCTCCCGGGGCACCTGGAAAGTGTACTTCCAACCCTGGGTGAACTGTTGGGAAAAATTGAAGGTACAGGTTTCATCACCGCGTTTGAACACGGCCCCGTCCTTGACCATGAAGTGCTGTGCCTGCACCGCATCCAGGAGATCCGCCTCCTCAAGCAGGTCCATGCATCGGGGCAGCAGACTCTCACCGATCACAAAGCGGGGAAACTGCTGCTTCTCCACGATCATGCAATCGTACCCGGCCTTCTGGATCAATGCGGCGGCTGTCGACCCCGCCGGTCCGGCACCGATAACCAGTACATCAGTAGAATATTTTTTCATGATCAGATCTGAACCTCACCTCAAAGAGCCATCACTCTGATTCCAGCGCTGCCAGCCAGGGAAAGCGAAGCGAAGGCTGGTAGTCCCCGGTAGTCGCGAGGCGATACTGGAAACCCGACGTGCCGTAGGCGC
>JBEVVH010000029.1:0-24054 GCA_040507245.1 Candidatus Thiodiazotropha sp. | reverse complement strand
ACCGGGGCACTAATAGGCTGTCAAAGATCGAATCGATTTTGGTGGACTTGGATGTCCCAAAATCTTTCATGAGATCGAAGACTCGCTTGACCCCTACAGTCTACAACAGCCGAAACAATTTCGTGCAGTTCTGGGACGGTCGTGCGGAATCCCTGGAGGAACAGGCCGCCGGGCCTGTACACAATCCGATTGAGATGAACTCCTCCTGGTCGGAAGTCGAATCCAAACTGGGTGATGACCCCGCCTTGGTCGAGCGATTCGAGAGCATGTTCGAGGATGGCCTGACCGGTGACAACATCGCTATTGCAATTGCCGCCTTCGAACGCTCAATGGTTACTGTGAATTCCCGCTTCGACCGCTGGCTGTTAGGGGAAGAGGACGTTCTCACGGACGCTGAGCTGAAGGGATATCGGTTGTTCAAGAGTTACGGCTGTATCAGTTGCCACCAGGGTGTCAATGTAGGTGGCAACATGTACGGATACATGGGCGCCATGGGTGATTACTTCAAGGATCGTCAGACCGGGATCACCGATGCGGACCTGGGCCGCTACAATGTCACCCACCAGGAAAGGGACAAACATTATTTCAAAGTGCCCAGCCTGAGACTTGCAGCAATCAATCCCCCCTATTTTCATGATGGAACAGCTAAAACCCTGGACGAAGCTGTTCGCGTGATGGGACGTTACCAACTGGGCCGGGAAATCCCCGATGATGAAATCGGGCAGATCGTGGCGTTTCTGCATACGCTGGTTGGTGAGAACGTCAGATTCAAACCATGAAGATGTTCAAGACCATCGGCACCAAGCGTAGTTTTCTACTGGCTGCTCTGCTGATCGCCTTTGTCATGTTGCTGTTCCTCTTCTGGGACGACGAATCCCGTGAATATGCAGAGGTTTCTCACACCCTGTTGCAACTCAAGGAGATGGATGCACGCCTCGATCGTGACGTCCTGAGAGTCACCTCCTTTCTGCTGGTTCAGTACGATCCACTGGTGCAGACCAGCCGCAGGATCAGGGAGCTGCGCCATGCACTGGATAAAACCGCAGCTCATCAGGACGCAGAATTCTATGCCCTGGTGGATACCTATTGGCGCGGAATGGAAGAAAAGCTTGCCATTCTCGAGAAAATCAAGTTTCAGGCAGCCCTGGTGCGTAATGGTATCCACTACCTGCCCATTGTTTCCCAGGAGTTGAACAATGTGGAACCCGAGGCCTACCGCAAGGTTCTGGAACTGTTGAACATGCTCTATACCTACGAGCTTTTCTACACCGACTCACAGCTTGATGAGATTCGCGAAAACCTGGCCGAGTTGCGCAACCTGCCGCTGGTTACCACAGAGGGGGAGGAAATACTTGAAAAGGTGCTGTTTCACGTCAACGCGAATCTTGATGATCTGACTGCGCTGGGTGAATGGAAAAATCAGTACCTGGCCGTGCCCAGTCTGGATTATTTTGAAAACATCCATAATCACCACGAAGAACAACGCATTGCCGAGATGAAGCACAAGCGGGAGCTGATCATCGTTCTCTCGCTGATGGTGGTGGTGCTCCTGCTGGGGCTGTGGCAATTGATTCGCAGCTTGCAGAACGCACATCAGGAAGTGAATCGTTCCTGGCACCGCCTGCATGATGCAGTGGATAACCTCTCCGAGGCCTTTGCCCTGTTTGATCAGGATGCGCAGCTGGTGTTGCACAACCGACGTTTTCTTGAGTTTTATCCCTGGCTCAAGGACTGGCTGGAGCAGGGTATCAACCTGGATGCGATCAAGGCGGCTACCGGTGGGCGGGTACGCAACTTCAACCTGGAAGGGGAGGAGATCATCGGCAGCATACCGAGAGGGCAGTTTCTGGAGCAGGTGGATAACGACACCTGGTACCTCGCCAGTAACAAGGATACCTCGGAGGGTGGTGTGGTGTGTGTGCGCAGCGATGTTTCGGCTTCGAAACGCGCGGAGGCGGATCTGCGCAAATTGAGCCGTGTCCTGGAGCAGAGTCCGGCCTCCGTGGTGATTACCAACACCGACGGCCTGATTGAGTATGTCAACCCGAAATTCGAACAAGTCTCAGGTTATACCTTCGATGAGGCAGTCGGTCAGAATCCCCGTTTTCTCAAGAGTGGTGACAAGACCCAGGAAGAGTACAGCGAGATGTGGAGCAGCCTGCTCGGCGGCAAGGAGTGGCGCGGGGTGTTTCACAATCGGCGTAAGGACGGCACCATCTATTGGGAGTCTGCGTCGATTTCCCCTCTACGGGATGAACGTGGCCGGATCACCCATTTTATCGCCATCAAAGAGGACATCACCGCACAGAAACGGGCGGAAGACCAGTTGCGCATGAATGCTACGGTTTTCGAGACGACCACGGAAGGCATCATGGTCACTGATGAAGAGAATCACATCAAGACGATCAATCCGGCATTCACCCGGATTACCGGATACACTCAGGAAGAGGTGCAGGGTCGTTCACCCAGTATCCTGAGTTCCGGGCGTCATGATCGCGGGTTTTACGATGGAATGTGGGAATCCGTGCTGCAGAAGGGTTGCTGGACCGGTGAAATCTGGAACCGTCGCAAGGATGGCAGCGTCTATCCCGAGTGGCTCTCCATTTCAACCATCCGGGATGATGACGGTATCGTCAAGGAACACGTGGCGGTGTTTTCCGATATCACCAAGTACAAGGAAGATGAAGAACAGATCCTCTATCAGGCCAACTACGACGCCCTGACCGGGTTGCCCAACCGTTCACTGCTTTCCGACCGGTTGAGTTAGGCCATTGTTGCGGCACAGCGTGAGAGCTGGATGCTGGCAGTTCTGTTCGTCGACCTGAATCACTTCAAGGTGGTCAACGACACATTTGGTCACGTGGTGGGTGACGAGGTGCTGCAGATGGTGGCAGGGCGGATCCGCTCCTGTCTGAGGGAGTCTGATACCGTGGCGCGTTTTGGTGGCGACGAGTTCATCATTCTGCTGCAGGATGTCACAGAGATGGATTCCGTGGCGCATATCGCCACCAATATCATCAACAGCATCACCCGGGTCATTACTCTGTACGGACGCGAGATCTACATCGGTGCAAGTATCGGCATCACGGTTTATCCCGATGACGCGGAGAATGTGGATTCCCTGCTGCGCAATGCGGATATGGCCATGTATCAGGCCAAGGAACGGGGCCGCAACACCTATCAGTTCTTTACCGCCTCGATGCAACAGCACACCCTGGTTCGGCAGCAGTTGGAACTCGATCTGCGCCAGTCCATTCAGCGCAACGAACTGGAGATCTTCTATCAGCCGGTGGTGGATGCCCGGGTCAACCGGGTGGTGAGTGTCGAGGCCCTGGTGCGTTGGCATCATCCGGTTCGCGGCATGGTCTTGCCGGCGATTTTCATCCCCCTGGCGGAAGACACCGGACAGATCGGCCCGATCGGCGAATGGGTGATGCGAGGGGCCTGCGAGCAGCTCAAGCGTTGGCATCGTGAAGGTTTTCATGACTTGAAGCTGGCGGTCAACCTTTCGAGCCGGCAGCGGGAACTGGGATTGCAGGCAGACTTTCTCAAACAGTTGCTGGATGAGACTGGATTGAGTGCGGATGTTCTCACCCTTGAGATGACCGAGAGTCTGTTGATGCGGGATACCGAGGAGGCCATGACCTGGCTGACCAGCTTCAAGGATCTGGGCATCAAGCTGTCGGTGGATGATTTCGGTACCGGGTATTCGTCATTGAGCTACCTGAAGCGTTTCCCCGTGGATGTGCTGAAGATCGATCGCTCATTCGTCTGCGACCTGCCGGACAATCTCGAGGATGCCACCCTGGTCAATACCATCGTCGCGATGGCTGACAGCTTGAAGATGGGGGTGATCGCCGAGGGTGTGGAGACCCGCCAGCAGGTGGAATTCTTGCTCGAGGCGGGGTGTAACGAACTGCAGGGTTTCTATTACGCCAAACCGATGAAGGCCAGCAGTCTGACCGAGTGGCTCAATGGGGACATCAGGGAAACGGGCACTTCCTGACGAAGTCGAGGGAATATCCACTGGATCCGGATCCTGTCAGGGGCTTCAAGCATGCCCTTGCTCTGCGATGCGGCTCAACGACCCTACTCCGCGAGCCAAGCCTTGATCAAGGACATGCTTGAAGCCCTGAAGATGACATATTTGGTGAAATACAGTCCACTCTCGCCCTGATCGGGGCAAAGCTCATTCAATCCCTTTCGGATACGGAGTGGTTCAAAGTCTCAACCCCAATGGCACTTAATTAGGGTACATGCGTGGTCGTCAATCGGGATCCAGGAGGATCCAGCAAAAAAATCAACCGTGAATAAACGCCAGTCACCGCGAATGGACGCAAATTTGTGGTGATTGGCGAGTATTCGCGGCTATATCTTCGCTTAATCAAGCGCCATTGGTCTCAACCCGAATCGATCTGGCCTGATGGCGGGTCACAAACACAGTGCGGTTCGTTCTTCGGGACAGAAGTGCTATAAAGTGGTTTGAGCATCGTAAACGACACAACACGGACAACCTGTCTCAACAGGGGAAGTCTGCGGACCCGGCGCCACTCGATCTGAAGGGTTGTTCGGAGCAGGTCCGCTTCTTCGTAAACGCCCGACTGTAGTTGCATTCCAAGCGGACAGTCGTTCCGTGTCCCGGATTGCCGGTGCAGAAGTGGCTCACAGCCACTATGCCAGCTGCCCGAAGCATTGAACGATCAGGTTTCGGGCCATAAACAACAAGAGTGCGAGGAGAAACCATGAGCATTGTCGATGTGACCCTTCCGGATATTGGTGATTTCGAACATGTGGACATCATCGAAATCCTGGTCTCCCCCGGTGATCGGGTCGAGGCCGAGGAGTCCATTATCACCCTGGAAAGCGACAAGGCCACGATGGACATTCCCTCGCCGCACAGCGGGACGGTGAAGAAGCTGCTGGTGAAGGTCGGGGACAAGATCTCCATGGGCGGGGCGATTCTCAAGCTGGAACTGGATGCCGGGGCCAGCGCTGATGACAAACCCGCACCGACCAAGGCGCCGGTCTCGGATGCCGTGAAGGGCACTGCGGACAAACAAGCGGATGTGGTGGTGCTGGGTGCCGGGCCGGGAGGTTACACCGCGGCCTTTCGCGCCGCTGACCTGGGCAAGCAGGTGATCCTGATCGAACGCTACGACGCGCTTGGCGGGGTCTGCCTGAACGTGGGGTGTATCCCCTCCAAGGCATTGCTGCACGCTGCGGACGTAATCAACGAAGCCGCCGAGATGGCGGAAATGGGGATCAGCTTCGGCAAGCCCAAAATCGACCTCGACAAGCTGCGCGCCGGCAAGGACAAGGTGGTGAAACGCCTCACCGGTGGCCTGGGTCAGCTGGCCAAGCAGCGCAAGGTGGAAGTGGTCCACGGCATGGCGCGTTTCGAATCCCCAAAACGCATCTCGGTACAGACCGCCGAGGGACCGGTCAGCATCGATTTCACCGATGCCATCATCGCCTGTGGCTCCAGTCCGGTGCAGATCCCCGGTTTTCCCAATGACGATCCGCGACTGATCGATTCCACCGGTGCCCTGGCGCTGGAGGATGTCCCCAAGCGTATGCTGGTGGTGGGCGGCGGTATCATCGGCCTGGAAATGGGGACCGTCTACAGTACCCTGGGAAGCCAGATCGATGTGGTGGAACTCCAGGAGAGCCTGATTCCCGGTTGTGATCCGGACCTGGTGCGACCCCTGCAGAAACGTATTGCCTCCCGTTACAACAGCATCATGCTCGGCACCAAGGTGGTGGATATCCAGGCGCAGAAGAACGGCCTCAAGGTGAGTTTTGAAGGTAAGCAGGCGCCGGACAAGCCCCAGTTGTACGACCGGGTGCTGGTGGCGGTGGGGCGCACCCCCAACGGTAAGAAGATCAATGCGGAGGCCGCCGGGGTCAACGTGGACGAACGCGGCTTCATCCCGGTGGATGCAACCATGCGCACCAATGTGCCGAACATCTACGCCATTGGTGACGTGGTGGGACAACCCATGCTGGCGCACAAGGCAACCCATGAAGCCAAAGTGGCGGCCGAGGTGATTGCCGGACTGCCCTCGAGTTTTGATCCCCTGACCATTCCGTCGGTCGCCTATACCGATCCGGAAGTGGCGTGGATGGGATTGACCGAAACCGAAGCCAAGGCGAAGGACATCGCCTATGAGAAGGGCGTGTTTCCTTGGGCCGCCAGCGGCCGGGCGCTGGGTATCGGGCGTGACGAGGGTATGACCAAACTGCTGTTCGATCCGAAGAGCAAACGTATCCTGGGTGCCGGCATCGTCGGGCCGAATGCGGGAGAGTTGATCGGTGAAACCGTGCTCGCCCTGGAGATGGGCGCAGACGCGGAGGACATCGGTCTGACCATCCATCCCCATCCGACCCTGAACGAGACCATCTGCTTCGCCGCGGAGATGGCCGAAGGCAGTATCACCGACCTGCTACCCCCTAAAAAGCGCCACTGAAGCCAGTAACCCAACGCGGGGAAGCATTTGGATAAGGTGACCAACAGGGTCAGGGCCTTCTATGAGGCCCACCCCTATCCACCCGGGGATGCGCCGGATTGCGACGCCTACCAGGCACGTCTGTTGCTCAGCTACATCGAGCGGCAACACCCCGTGTCCGCCTCACTGAAGATTCTAGAGGCGGGCTGCGGGCGCGGTATCAACCTGACACGAATGGCCGGTGTCTGTTCCGGGGACCGTTTCACAGGTATCGATATCAACCGGGTGGCGATCCGTGAGGCAGCAGCCCGGGTCGAACATCTGGGCTACTCCAATCTCGAGTTTGTGGAAGGCGACCTGTTGCACAGTGAAGGAATTCCTTCGGTTGCCGGGGGGTACGACGTGATCCTCTCCTACGGAGTGCTGCATCATCTGAGCGATCCCCGGCAGGGCCTGATCCGCCTGACCCAGCATCTGGCGCCGGAGGGGGTGATCGGCTTCATGGTGGATGGGCGCTTCGGACGTCAGCCCCTGGACCGATACCGGGAGGCGCTGGATATGATCGATCCGCAGGCGGATTCCGGTATCGCAAGGAGCCTTGCTCGGGTGGCGGAGCAGGGGATCTTTCGCGCCACACCCTGGCAGGGTACCTCGGAGGTCGATCCAGTGGAGTTTGCCGACCGTTGTCTGCACGTGCACGAGACCAGTTTCGACATCCAAGGGCTTTGGGCGCTGCTCGCTTCGGCGGATCTGCGCTTCATTCGCTGGATTGAACCCCGTGACTGGTCTGTGGATGGCCTGAGTGACGACCCCGATCTGGACGCTCGCCTGAACGCTTTGGGTGAGCAACCTCGCTACCAGGTGATTGAGCGGCTTGCCCAGCATCCTAAACTTACCCTGGTGGCGGCCCGTCGGGATCGGATCTCCCGCCGCGAAATGCCCCGGGATAGCCTGGATACGGCCTACCTTGCACCGAATCCCCAGTTGTCTCGATCCCCGAATCGGGGTTGGCGCATCCGTAAGGGTGCCTGGGAACCGGCGTTGGGACAGACTGAAGTCCGGCTGCTGGAGTATCTGGCAGCAGCGCCCTGTCCCGTGAGTGCAATCGCCCTGATCGGACTGCTGATTGGGTGGGGCCTCAGCAGAGACCAAGCCACGGACCTTCTGCTGACCATGCAGAAACAGGAACTGCTCTATCGTCCTCAGATCAATCCGGACGATCTTCCATGAGTCTCTACTACCGGGAAGCCGGCAATGCGGCGAATCCTCCATTATGCCTGCTGCACGGACTGTTCGGCTCATCCGGTAACTGGATGGGGATTGTGCGGCAACTGCAGGATGATTATCGCCTGATCGTTCCGGACCTGCGAAATCATGGTCGTTCCCCCCACCAGGAACCGATGGACTACCCGGCAATGGCCGCGGATGTTTTGTCACTCCTGGACCACTTGGAATTGAACAGCGTCTCCCTGCTGGGTCACAGCATGGGCGGCAAGACCGCCATGTGGGCCGCCTTGACCTCGCCGGAGCGCATTGACAAACTGGTGGTCGCGGATATTGCTCCGGTCCGCTACGACAACCGCTTCGCAGCCATCTTTGAGGGATTGACGCAGCTCCCCCTGGATCGGATCGACAGCCGGGAAGACGCGGACCGCTATCTGGCGGAATGGGTAAGCGAATCCGGGGTACGTGACTATCTGTTGCAAAACCTGGTGAAGCAGACGATCGGCTGGTCCTGGCGGTTCAACCTGCCGGTTCTTGCCCGCGCCATCGCAACCTTGTCGGATTTTCCGGAAATGGGTGACCGGGTCTTTCCGGGTGAGGCGTTTTTTATTCACGGAGATCGCTCCGATTATGTCCACGAAGCGGCCCGAAATGTCATCAAACGGCGTTTTCCTCATTACCGGGAGCGCTTGCTGCATGGGGCCGGACACTGGCTCTACGCCGAACAACCGCAGGCCTTCGCTCAGGCACTGCGTCAATTTCTGACACGCTGATTCCAATAAACAATCGCCGGAGGAAACATGAAAATCATTCTGGGCATCTGTCTGTTACTGCTACCCCTGACGGGTATTACCGCTGAGCAGCGCTTCATCGGCATCGGCACCGGGGGTTTGACCGGAGTGTACTATCCCACGGGTGGCGCCATTTGCCGGTTGCTCAACATGGAACGCAAGCGCCACGGCATCCGTTGTACCGTGGAATCGACCGGCGGTTCAATCTTCAACCTCAACACCATCGCCAGTGGCGAACTCGATTTCGGCGTGGCCCAATCAGACTGGCAGTACCATGCCTATCATGGTAGCTCGAAGTTTTCGGAGCAGGGCCCGAATCCGGATTTGCGCGCGGTGTTTTCCATCCACAGTGAGCCGTTCACGGTGATGGCCCGGAAGGACAGCGGCATCATGGCGTTCGAGGATCTGAAAGACAAGCGGGTGAACATCGGAAATCCCGGCTCCGGGCAACGGGGTACCATGGAGGTGATGATGAACCTGGTGGGTTGGACCAAGGATGATTTCAAACTCGCTTCCGAACTCAAGGCCACCGAGCAGGCCCGGGCCCTGTGCGATAACAAGATCGACGCCATGGTCTATGTGGTTGGACATCCCAATGCCTCGATCAAGGAGGCCGCAACCGCCTGTGATACCCGCCTGGTGCCGGTGGATGGCAAGGCAGTCGATGAGCTGATCCGCGACACGCCTTATTATGCCTCGGCGGTGATACCGGGGGGCATGTATCGCGGCACCGATTCGGATACTCAGACCTTCGGTGTGAAAGCCACCCTGGTGACCTCGGCCAGAGTGGATGAAAACGTGGTGTATGAACTGGTCAAGGCCGTGTTCGACAACCTGGAGGATTTTCGCAAACTGCATCCCGCCTTTGCGCATCTCAAGGCGGTCGAGATGCTGGAGGGCAACTCCGCGCCTTTTCATCCGGGGGCTTTGCGCTACTACAAGGAAAAGGGTTGGTTATAACGCCCGTTGTAGCCCGGGTGCAGCGCAGCGTAACCCGGGAGGGGGCGTGTGCGGTCTGTTTCCCGGGTTACGGGTGATTGGAATACGGTGGTCGGTCGGAACAGCTGTAGCGGTAACTGTCATCCAATTCCAGAGGTAGCACCAGGGTGCTGAAACCGGCGCTGGTGGATTGCCCGCACAATGCGTTACGCGCCAGCGTATCGTTCACATAGCGAATTTCATACTCAATCTGCAACACCGGTTTGCCCTGATCGATGAACGGGGTGAGCAAATCACACTCGTCATACTGATAACACTGCTCGTTCACCGCCAGATCGTAGTGATCCACCAGTTGGGTGATCTGGTCCAGGTCGTTTTTCAGTGCAATGGCCAGACCGCGCTGATGGGCCGCATCGGCCATGAAGCGGTTATAGTCGAGCTGATCGTTCGCGGTCAGATCGAAGCCGCTGGAATTCGCGTAGCCGTCCATGTTGTCCACATCGACCCCGTCGCACCCCTGACTCACGGCTAGGTCCAAACGGTCGAGCATGATCGTGCGTACCTGCTCGGAGCGGATGTCGAGCCAGCGCTCCCCCGGCCATCCGTCCAGCGCCTGGCCCAGGTCGGCGCTTGCGAACTGGTTCGCATCGATGCGCCAGCTTTCATAGGACCCACCGGAGAAATAGCAAAGAACCCTGCGGCCCGCCGCGTGCAGATCATCCAGGGTCGAACCGGGGGTGTCGAACAGGTCCAGATCGTAGAGACTCACGTCATAACCGGTGTTCGGCGTACCCTGCAGCTGAATCTGCCAGCTGATGGCCTCCTCGGGCCGGTACCACTCCCCGTCGCTGGTGACCGGCGGGTTGTCGGTGCCGCTGCCACTGTCATCGTCACCGGACGAACCGCCGCCACCGCAACCGGCCAGCGCGGTGCACAGGATCAATCCCCAGATGGGTGCCTTAGATACGCCAGGCGAGTGAAAAGTTGTAGGTGAAGTCATTGTTGTCTGTCCCCTCTTCGACGGAAGAGTTGTATTCGTTGGTCAGACCCAGTTTTAGCGCCAGATTACTCTCCTCCGCGAGTTTGATGCTCCAGTTCAACGCGGTGAGATTGCGGTATTCGCCGGCATCGTCCAGGTCCGGGTAGAAGGCGGTGGTGAAATCGAAGCTCTGGATCTCGTTGATATGCCATTTGGTGTCCAGGGCGAGCATCAACTCGGGTGTGGATACATCATAATCATCGCTGCGACTGATGTTACCACCGATACCGTAGCGGGTGGCGACATACCAGTTGTCGTCCTTGTAGTGTTGATAACCCACGCCTGCCGAGGCCGAAACACGGTACTGCCAGTCCTTGAAGTCGTCATTGTCGTAGCGCCCCTGCATGAAACCGAACCAGGGGATATCGGGCCACAGCCACTCCTTTTTCAGGTCAGCGAAGAAGCGTTTCGCGGACAGCTCATCGTTGCTTTCCGCCCGGTCATAGGCTAAAACGAATTTCCAGGTGTCGTAGTCATCGGCGTAGTCGGCGCTGTAGCCGGCGTGCAGTTGACTCGCCTGGGTGTTGCCCGAGGAGCCGTTGGCGCCCAGTTCCACCTGATGGTGCCAGGTGGGCGGTGCCTCCTCATTCTCCTCGGCGTGTGCCGGGTTAAACGTCACCCATAGGGCCAACAATGGTAGAGTAGAAAACGTTTTGTTTACTTGCATGATATTGAATTTCGGGATTTTCAGAACTGATGGGTCAACAGGATAACGTAAAAACGATCGAAATGGTCGAGGCGGTTGAGTACGGTGGGAGGCGGCCTACCGGATTGACCCGTCAATTCCTGTTGGGTACGGCCCTGTGCTGGTCCCTGTTTCAGCTCTGGGTTGCCTCGCCATTGCCCTTCGCTCTGGGGGTTGGGGTATTCAACAACACCGAGGTGCGCTCGATCCATCTCGCATTCGCAGTGTTTCTCGCCTTTCTGAGCTTTCCGTTCCGCCGCCAGATCACCCAGCGGATCCCGTTGATCGATCAGTTTCTGGCACTTGGCGCAGCCTTCTGCGCTGCCTACCTCTACCTGTTCTATGCGAGTCTGGCCGACCGCGCGGGTGCACCAACCGATTGGGATATCGGGGTGGCGGTAGTTGGGGTGGTGCTGCTGCTGGAGGCGACCCGGCGCGCCCTGGGCTGGCCGCTGACACTGATTGCCCTGACCTTCCTGGTCTACACATTCGCCGGGCCCTGGTTGCCGGACCTGCTGGCCCACAAGGGCGCCTCCCTGAGCCGGGTGGCCTCTCATCAGTGGCTCACCACGGAGGGCGTGTTCGGGGTCGCGGTCGGGGTGTCCGCCGGTTTTGTTTTTCTGTTCGTGCTGTTCGGCAGCCTGTTGGAGCAGGCCGGGGGCGGTAACTACTTCATCCGTGTGGCCTACGCCCTGGTGGGGCATCGCCGCGGGGGACCGGCCAAGGCCGCAGTGCTGGCCTCCGGACTGACCGGAATGGTGTCCGGTTCATCGATTGCCAACGTGGTGACCACCGGCACCTTCACCATCCCGCTGATGAAACGGCTCGGTTTTCCCGCAGAGAAGGCCGCTGCGGTGGAGGTGGCCGCTTCGACCAATGGTCAGATCATGCCGCCGGTAATGGGGGCCGCCGCGTTTCTCATGGTGGAATACCTCAATATCTCCTACCTGGAGGTGCTGAAACACGCCTTCCTGCCGGCCGTGCTGAGCTACATCGCACTGCTCTATCTGGTTCACCTGGAGGCGCTGAAAGCGGGTCTGCCGATGACCGCCCGGGCAACCCCGTCACCGCTGAGACGCCGTCTGCTGGGCTGGGGGCTCAGCCTGTCCGGAACAGCGCTGTTCTTTCTCTTCGCCTATGCGCTGATGGCCCTGGTGGAACGCAGTTTCGGCAGTTATGCCTTTGCCGCGAGCAGCATTCTGATTCTGGGTCTGTACGTGGCATTGATCGGTTGTGAGGTGCGCTGTGCCCTGCGCAGCGGAGAGAGCGATGATCTGGAGGCCCTGCGTCTGGGACCGGCGCTGCTTGGAGGACTGCATTTTCTGCTGCCGATCCTGGTGCTGGTCTGGTGTCTGATGCTGCTGCGGCTCTCTCCCGCAACCTCGGTGTTCTATGCGATTTGCCTGATGATGGTGATTCAGCTCACCCAGGACGCACTGCGCGGACTGTTTCGCAGGCAGGGAATGCTCGCGGGACTGAGGCGGGGGTTTGCCTCTCTGATACAGGGATTGGAAAACGGTGCGCGCAACATGATCGGCATCGGTGTGGCCACCGCCACCGCGGGTATCGTAGTGGGTACCGTCAGCCTCACCGGGATCGGCCAGGTCCTGGGGGAGCTGGTTGAAACCCTGTCGCTGGGCTCGGTGCTGCTGATGCTGCTGCTCACTGCGCTGATCTGCATGGTGCTGGGCATGGGATTGCCGACCACCGCCAACTATATCGTGGTGTCGACCCTCATGGCGCCGGTCATCGTGCAGTTGTCGGCCGCTCAGGGGCTGGATATCCCTCTGGTGGCGGTGCATATGTTCGTGTTCTATTTCGGCATACTCGCCGATGACACGCCGCCGGTAGGCCTGGCCGCCTATGCGGCGGCGGGAATCTCCGGAGGTGACCCGATTGCCACCGGCCTGCGCTCGTTCTATTACGACATCCGCACCGCCATCCTGCCGTTCATGTTTGTGTTCAACACCCAGTTGCTGATGATCGGTGTCGAGGGTTTCTGGGATTTCTTCTGGATCGTGCTGCAGGGTCTGGCGGCGATGCTGCTGTTCGTGGCTGCAACCCAGGGCTGGCTGCTGGTGCGCAACCGTTGGTGGGAGACCTTGCTGCTGCTGTTCCTGGTGTTCTCCTTTTTTCGTCCCGATTTCTGGCAGGACCGGTTTTTCCCCCCTTTCGAACGACATGCCGCGGGGGAACTGCCCGCCTACCTGGAGGGGCTGAAGCCGGGCCACCGTGTGCGCCTGCAGGTCGAGGTGGAGGATGACTCCGGGGCATTGCGGATGCGGGACGTGATTGTGGCGATGCCGCAGGTCGCCGAATCCGATCCGTTGGCGGCCCTGGGCTTTATTACCGAGACGGAAGGCGATAGTCTTCGAGTGCTCGATGTGGGTTTTATGAGTCCTGCGGAGACGGCGGGACTCGAGCCGGGCTACACCCGCAGCATCAGCGCCTATTATTTAGACAAAACACAACCGGACGACCGTTGGTTTCTTGTGTTGCCTGCGCTCCTGCTGGGGCTGATCCTGTTCGGGCAACGGCGGCGTCAATCACCAAGCGATGGGGGATTGCGATGAGATGGGTAATTTTGCTCTGTTTTCTGGCCCTGGGGAGCAGTAATCTCACGGCTGCCGAGGCTGCGGACGACGAGGCCTCGCCGATCCGCATATTCACAACCGGCGAGCGCTATGAGGATGTGGTCGAGAACATCCGCATGGCCATCGTCGAACGGGGTCTGCTGGTCAGCGGTTCACTGCACATCAGTGACATGTTGAACCGAACCGGCCCGGATCTGGGATTCAAGCAGGTCTTCAGTAAAGCGGAGTCGGTGGAATTCTGCAGCGCCTTGATGTCCCACAAGATGGCGCAGGCCGCCCCGGAAAACGTGGTGACCTGTCCGTTTACCATATCGGTGTATATCAAGACAGAGGAACCGGACCAGGTGTATGTCGCCTATCGACGTCCACAACTCAACGGTGACAGTGACGAGGCCTACCAGGCGATCGTCGATTTGATGGAAGGTGTTATCCAGGACTCGATCTGAGCGGGATCAGCGGCGGGATCCGTGTTGGGGTTGCAGCCTGCTGTGATTCCGGCCGCTGATTCAGCATTCAACTATCCTGTTTTGACTCAAGAATTGATAACCTTTGCCGCCCAAGGGTTAATGGGGTGGTTCATGTCTGTCCGTAGGCGGTTGTTCGGACAGCATGTTTTTGGATTTATTGGGAGATTTTAAGGAATGGCTGAGGGCTATAAGGTTATCTTTACCGGGGAACTCAAACCGAATACTGACCAGCAGCGACTCATCGCGCTGTTCAGCCAAAAGTTCAACCTGAGACCGGAAAAGGCGCAGAAACTGATTCAAGGCGGACGCTCCGTGGCCCTGAAAAAAGGTCTGGAACTCGAGAAGGCCGAGAAGTACATGGAGGCGCTGGAAAAGCTCGGCATGGTCATGGAACTGGATCCCAAGCCCACGCCGCCCGCGCCGACCTTCTCATCCGGACTGGCGCTCGAGGACATAGACAGCGGGGACGACGACGCCACTGAGGTGTTGGAACCCAGTACGCTCGATCGTTGCTCTAAATGCGGCTCGACCCAGATGGAGATGGGGATCTGTCAGTCCTGCGGTATCGTCGCTGCGAAGTACATCGCCGCCCAGGTGCGGGGTGCGAACCAGGAGAGCGAGGAAGACGACGACGAACCGGTCGAGACACCCGAGAATGACCCCTATACGCCACCGGATGCGGACCTCGAGGAACCCCTCGAGGGAGAAATGGTGGGTCCGCGCTCGGTTTCCATCGGCCGCCCGTTTGCCTGGATTGCCGGAGGCTGGGGCCTGTTCAAGGAAGCCCCATTGGCCTGGATCCTGGCACTGGTGATCTGGGTCGGGCTGAATTTCGGTATTTCCCTGATTCCCCTGGCAGGCGCCATCGCCGTCAACCTGATTGCGCCCACCCTGATCGCCGGCTTCATGATCGGTTGCCGGGAACATGAAGAGGGCGGACAGTTTGCGGTCGGCCACCTGTTCGCCGGCTTCAGCCAGAACACCGGGCAGACCATTCTCATCGGCTTGTTCTACATGATCACCATGCTGGTGCTCATCTTCGGCATGATGGCCGTGATCTTCGGCAACATGAGTGCCGGTATGATGACCGATTGGGGAGACGTGGAGGCCATGATCGCCATAATGTTCTTCACCTCCACCTTTGTCGGGCTGGGTATTGCCTTTGTGATCTTTATGCTGGTGTTTTTCGCTTATCTGTTCGCGCCGGCCCTGGCGGGGCTGGAAAGCCTCAGTGCCTGGGAGTCGATGAAGCTGAGTTTCGTCGGTTCGGTGAAAAACATCCTGCCGTTGATCCTCTACGGGATTCTTGCTACCCTGCTGATGTTTCTCGGCGCCCTGCCGGTGGGGTTGGGCCTGCTGGTCGTGATTCCGGTGCTGATCGGTGCCATGTATACTGCGTACAAGGATATCTACTATCGCTGACGGATTTTCGCACACGTGACGGTAGGGAACTCTGTTTCATCGCTCGATACCCGGCACCGCTATGAGATTCCGGAAGGGGTCGTGCTGCAGTTCCGGGTGGCGGGTCCCATCGTTCGGGCCTGCGCCTGGGCCATCGATCTTGCCTGGCGCAGCCTGATCTACATCCTCATCGCCACCCTGATGATCTACCTGGGCGGATTGGGCCAGGGCATCATCCTGATCGGGGTATTTCTCATCGAGTGGTTTTACCCGGTGCTGTTCGAGATTCGCAGCGGCGCCACCCCGGGCAAGCGGGCGATGGGGCTGGTGGTGATCCAGGAGCAGGGTCTGCCGGTGAGCCCCAGCGCCTCGATGATCCGAAACCTGCTGCGGACCGTGGATTTTCTCCCGTTTCTTTATGCTACCGGACTGGTCAGCATGCTGTGTAACCGGCGCTTCCAGCGCCTGGGCGATCTCGCGGCAGGTACCCTGGTGGTTTATCGGGACGAACCCTGGACCATCAGCGAACCTCCGTCAACGCAACCTGTTAAGCCCCCTGTGAGCCTGACCGAGGAAGAGCAGTGGCTGCTGCTGGCTTTCGCCGAGCGGGGCGAGGCATTGACCCGGGAGCGGCGGGAGGAACTGGCCGGGCTGGTGGCGCCGCTGACCGGCCTGCGGGGTGAAGCGGGGGTCAATGTGCTGTACGCTTACGCCCATTGGATTCTCAAGGGACGCCGATGAAGCAGCAGCAGTTCGAAACCACCTATCAGCCCCTGTGGGACGAGATCGCTGCCCTGATGGACGATCTCGGTCGCGAGCGGCGCAAGCGGACCCTCAGTGTGGAGCAGCATCTGCGTTTCCCGGAACTCTACCGGCAGCTGTGCAGTCACTACGCCCTGGCGCGCAGCCGTGGCTTCAGTCCCGCAAGGGTCGAGCAGTTGCACGCCCTGGTGATGCGCGGGCATCCCCTGTTGTATCGGGTCTCAGGGGGATGGCGCTGGCGGCTGCTGCAGTTCGTGTTCGGCGGATTCCCTGTTGCCCTGCGACGCCAGGCCCGTTATTTCTGGGTGGCCCTGGCCGCTTTTGCGTTGCCCGCACTGGTCAGCGGGCTGGCCTGTTATCAGAATGAAACGCTGATCTACAGCCTCATGAGCCACTCCATGGTGGAGCAGATGGAGGAGATTTACGACCCTGCCAATGACCGTCCCGGGGTCTCTCGGGAACGTGCCTCGGATACCGACTTCATGATGTTCGGCTATTACATCGAGAACAACATCGGCGTCGGTTTTCGTACCTTCGCCCTCGGCCTGTTGTACGGGGTGGGGAGTTTGTTTCTGCTGCTCTACAATGGGCTGGTCATCGGCGGTGTGGCGGGACATCTCAGCCGGCTTGGTTATCACGACACCTTTTGGCCGTTCGTCTCGGGGCACGGTTCGTTCGAACTGACTGCAATCGTGATCTGTGGGGCCGCGGGCCTGATGCTGGGACATGCGTTGATCGCGCCCGGTCAACTGACCCGGGTGCAGGCGCTGAGACTGCGCGCCCACGAGGCGCTGCCGCTGGTCATGGGGGCGGCACTGATGCTGCTCGTGGCTGCCTTCATCGAGGCATTCTGGTCCTCCTCGGACTTTCCCCCAGCCACCAAGTACACGGTTGCAGGCCTGTTGTGGACGCTGGTCATCGTCTACCTGGGCTTCAGCGGACGGGGGGCGCGTGGAACTCGATAGGATCGCGATCAAGCTGCGCCCCCGCAACAGTTGGGAGGGCATCGACCTGGGATTCGCCATGGGCCAGAGCTGGTTCCGCCCGCTGTGGCTGCTCTGGTTGGGCAGCGCCCTGCCGGTCATGCTGGTGCTCACCCTGCTGCCGCTGCCCCTGTGGCTGAGCGGACTGCTGCTGTGGTGGCTCAAACCGCTCTACGAACCCCCCTTGCTGTATTGGCTGAGCCGCCGGGTGTTTTCCGAGGAGCTGAGTCTCAAGTCGGTATTCCGCTCCTGGCGGCGGATCGTCCTGCCACAGCTGTTCGCCGCCCTGACCTGGCGGCGCTTCATGGGTTCGCGCTCGTTTTTCATGCCGGTGGTGGTGCTGGAAGGCCTCAGGGGCAAGCGTCGCGCCGAGCGAATCCGGGTGCTGGGCCGTTCCACCCAGGCTGGCTTCTGGCTGACCCTGGTCGGCATCCATATCGAGACCATCCTGCAGATCGGCCTGCTGGTATTGATCTTCTCCCTGATTCCGGAGGACCTGCTGTGGACCGATTGGCAAACCTATCTGTTCGAACCGGTCGTCGCCACCCTGGTGATGTCCCTGTTCGCCCCCTTCTATGTGGCGGGGGGATTCGCCCTCTATCTGACCCGCCGCAGCCAGCTCGAGGCCTGGGACCTGGAACTGGGACTCAGACGCATGCTGGGCCGCAAGCGCAGCAGCGGCGCCACCCTGGCGACCCTGACAGGCATCATTCTGGGTGTCTGGCTGAGCCTGGGGGCCGTTCCCGGAGAGGCTCAGGCCGACGCCACACTCGCTCCGGATCAGGAGCAGGCCACACAGCCCCGGGAGCCGTCTGCTCTGACCGATGAAGAGCCTCCCAGCGGTTCGGAATGCAAACCCCGGGTGGAGTGCGTGCCCGTCCTGGAGCCGGCGGGCCGGATGACCGGGTATGGCCTGCAGGCCGATGCGGCGGAGATCCGGGAAACGGTGGATGCGGTACTCGCCGAGCCGGTGTTCGGCCGTACCGAGACCGTCACCTACTGGAAACCGAAAAACAGTGAAGAAAAGGACGAGGATGAGGAGAAGATCGAACCCTCTGATTTCGGCTGGGTGAAGGTTGTGGCTCGGTTGATTGAACTGCTGATGTGGTTGACCCTGGGTGGATTGATTGCCTACCTGGTCTACTGGTTAGCGGACAACCGGGGATGGCTCAGAGAAATGTCGCTGCAAGGCAGTCCGGAGCGCCCTTTGCCGACCCGCCTGGCGGGTCTGGACCTGCGTCAGGAGAGTCTGCCCGACGATCCTGCGCAGGCGGCCCGGGCTCTGATTGGGCAGGGTGACTACCGGGCCGCGCTCGGCTTGCTCTACCGGGCCGCCCTGTCCCGGCTGGTACACCGCGACCAGCTGGAGATTCACGAGGGCGACACCGAGGGTTCCTGTCTGGCCCAGGTGCGGATGCTGCCCAGGCCGGGGCTGCATGACTATTTTGCAGAATTGACCGGTCACTGGCTGAGGCTGGCCTATAACCACCAGTCACCGGATCCGGCGCAGGCATTGGAACTGTGTGAGGGCTGGCAGCAGCAGTTTGGAGTCTCCCATGACACATAGCCGCACCAATGGGATCATCCTGGCTCTGCTCGTAATCCTGCTGTCGGTGCTGGGCGGCTACTGGTTCTTTGATAATTTCGAGCGCCAGACCAAAGAGCTTCGTCTCGGCGCGGAACGTGAGGTCCGGGAGAACCCGCTGCTCGCCACACAGATGACCCTCGAGCGTCTCGGTGTCACTGCTGAGAACCAGCCGGGGCGGAACTTGCTTACACAGCTGCCCGACACTGCTGGTCTGATCCTGATCCATGACCTGGGTCCGTCGTTAAACCAGACTCAACAGAGCGCCCTGCTGGAGTGGGTGGCCCAAGGCGGTTATCTGGTGGCGAGTCCCGGCAGCCAGTGGGGGGATTCGATGCCCCATTCCCTGATGGAGACCTTTTCGGTCAGTCTGCGCCAGGATGACGATTACGCATCAGACGACCTGTCATGGGTCGAACTGCCGGGTCTGGAAGAGCCGCTTCAGGTGGCGTTCGACAACACCCGCTGGTTCGAGATCGCGGAACCCAATGGTGAGGCGCGGTTGTTAAGCCAGTCTGAGCGGTGTTTGACCTATGCCTGGGGTTCAGGCCGGGTCAGTTTCCTCAGCGATACGGAAATGTTCACCAATGAGCAGATCGGTGAGCATGATCATGCCCGCCTGCTGGCCTATTTTGCGCCTCCCGGTGGGCACGCCTGGCTGCTCTATGGCGCCGACGTGCCCTCCCTGCCGGAACTGTTGTGGCGTTTTGCCCCCTATCTGGTCATCACCCTGCTGGCCTGGATGATCCTGAGCCTGTGGCGCATGGGCCAGCAGTCCGGTCCCAAGCTGGGGATCGAACGTCCCGCCCGGCGGGACCTGCTGGAACACCTCCAGGCGAGTGCCGAGTTTGCCTGGCGACTCGACCCACGCAACGGTCTGCTCAGGCAGGCCCGTCAGCAGGTGGAGAAACGCTGGCTCAGTGCGCATCCGGGATTGCTCAATATGGACCCGCAGCAACGTTGCGCCTGGCTCTCCGAACGCACCGGTATGACCGCCCGGTCCATCAACGCGGCGCTCTATCCCGATCCCAGGGATCCGGAGGCACAGATCAAAACCACCGCCCATCTGCAGCGCCTCTACTCGGCGCTGCACCCAGAAAGGAAGTTGAAAGCGCATGAATGAATCCTCTCCTGAAATGAACGACCTGTTCGGGCGCGCCCGGGCCCTGGAGCCTGAGATCGCCCGGGCTGTGGTTGGCCAGCAGTCGGTGATCCACGAAGTGGTGCTGGCCCTGTTTTCCGCAGGACATGTGCTGGTGGAGGGGGTGCCCGGGTTGGGCAAGACCCTGCTGGTGCGCAGTCTCGCAGCTGCCATACAGGGCGAGTTCAGCCGAATCCAGTTCACCCCGGACCTGATGCCCAGCGACATCTCCGGACACATCATGTTCGATATGAAGAGTGAAAACTTTCGCGTGCGCAGGGGACCGGTGTTCTGCAATCTGCTGCTGGCCGACGAGATCAACCGCTCTCCGGCCAAGACCCAGTCGGCCCTGCTGGAGGCGATGCAGGAGCAGCAGGTCACCATCGAGGGACGCACCTTTCCCCTGGACGCCCCCTTTCTGGTGCTTGCCACCCAGAACCCGATCGAGCAGGAGGGTACCTACCCGTTGCCCCAGGCCCAGCTCGATCGGTTCCTGCTCAAGGTGTTCATTGACTATCCCAGCGAAACCGATGAACAGGCGATGGTCCGCCAGGTGGCCCGGGACCGGGTCGCCGATCAACTCGACACCTCCGCGATCCGGCCGATTCTGGAAGCCGCAGAGATTCCGCAGCTGCAGCAGAGCATCGCCAACCTGCGTATGGATGACGAGATCGTCAATTACGCGGTGCGCCTGGTGCGTGCTGCCCGGGACTGGAACGGCATCGAGGCCGGCCCCGGTCCCCGTGGCAGTCTCTCCTTGCTGCGTACGGCCCGGGCCGAGGCCTTTTTACAGCAGCGGGACTATGTGATCCCGGACGATATCAAGGCAGCGGCCTTGCCGGTGTTGCGCCATCGGGTGCGCCTGACCACCGATCTGGAGATCGAAGGCTATACCCCGGATGATGTTCTGAGGGACCTGCTCGTCAACATCCCGGCGCCGCGCCAGTGAGACCTGGCCCGCGCCTGGTACACAGCCTCGCGCTGCTCGGCCTGCCGGCCCTGGCGGCGCCGTGGGTGCCTGCGCTCGGGTTAGTGTGGAAAGGTGGATTGGCCGTGCTGGTGATGCTCGCGCTGATCGACCTGCTGCGGCTGCGGCGTTTGCCGACACCAGGAGTGGTCAGGGAGATCCATACCACCATCCCGGTCGGTGTCTGGAGCGAGGTGCGGCTGATTCTGGACCACCGGGGTGACAGACCGCTCGATCTGAGTGTACACGACCACCATCCGGCGGATTGCCAGGTCGAGGGGTTGCCCCAGAGCATGACCCTGGCCGCCCAGCGCTGCTTCAGCATGGGCTACCGGCTGCGGCCGAAATCCCGGGGAGAACAACGTTTCCCCTTGGTTGATCTGGTGCTGAAATCACCCCTGGGGCTGTGGCGGCAGAAGCGCCGCATCGACCACTTGACCCGGGTGCGGGTGTTTCCCAACTTCCGCGAGATTGCCCACTATGCCCTGTTGGCCACCGACAACCATCTCAGCCAGATCGGGGTGCGCAAGCGCCAGCGCCGGGGCGAAGGCAGCGATTTCCACCAGTTGCGTGAATACCGTACCGGGGACAGCCTGCGGCAGATCGACTGGAAGGCCAGTTCCCGTTACCGCAAGCTGATTTCGAAGGAGTACCAGGACGAACGGGATCAGCAGCTGGTGTTTCTCCTCGACTGCGGCCGCCACATGCGTCATGAGGACGCGGACGGGGCCCACCTCGATCACGCCCTCAATGCCATGCTGTTGCTCAGTTACGTGGCTGCCCGTCAGGGTGATTCCGTGGGCTTTCTCAGTTTCGGTGGTGTGGATCGCTGGCAGCCGCCGATCAAGGGCGGCAACCTGGTACGGCGCATGCTGGATCGCAGCTACGACATCGAAACTACCCTCGAAGCCGCCGACTACCTCGGTGCGGCCCAGAAACTCATGCCCCTGCAACGCCGTCGCGCCCTGATCGTGATCATCACCAACAGCCGTACCGAAGAGCAGCAGAACCTGCAGGCAGCGGTGAATCTGCTGGCCCGACGCCACCTGGTGGTGGTGGCGGATCTGCACGAGGCGAGCCTCGACAAAATGCTCAGCCTGCCGGTGACCAACCGCAAGGATGCGCTGCGTTTCCAATCCGTGCTCGACTATCTCGAAACCCGCAAAGCGGGGCATGAACGCATTCAATACCGTGGCGCGCGGGTGATCGACAGTCGACCCCAGCAGTTGCCGATTAACCTGGTGAATGCCTACCTGGACGTGAAGACGGCGGGGCGGTTGTGAAGCGGGTGCGTCGTGTCAGGCAAGAATGCCGATAACAATGTAAGCCTAAGCTCGGCAAAGGCTTTATCTGGGCTATGACACGGAATTTCGGTCTCTATCACAGAAAACACATTAGATTTCCGACAGTAGCCTGCCGCACAGAATGCCTTGCTGCTTCTCCGGTAATATTACCTTGATGGGCTGATGTAATGTGCATATTCTAAAGACGATATTCTGCAGAAATGAAATTTCTCCATCGAATCATCGCGATGATGATCTCACGGCGCCACGCCGAATAATCAACTTTGGGATTAAGGATGTCCAAGAAAGTTACCGTTATGGGAACCGCCGCGCGGAAGTGGGTGAGGTACTCTGCTTCCGGCAGGATTTGTGTAACAGACGGGTTGTGCCCTGCCATCGGCTGTGTCATGTGCCAGGGTCTTCCTGAAGTCTGTCATGATGAGGGGGGACTGGCATGAACAGCTCAATAACGGAACTGATCTCCAAGGCAAAGGGGATGTATTGCCGGGTCTTCTTCGAGAATCTGACGGGGTTGGATACCACCACCGTCGTCAGGCTGTCCGATGTCAGTGAAGACGAAAAAGAACGCAGCAACTACATTCCGTCAGGCTGGTCAACCCTCAGGTATCTGAATACCACTTGTCCTTTGCGAAGCGACGATGTCTTCCTTGATATTGGTTCGGGCAAGGGACGTGTGGTGCTCCTGGCAGCCACATACCCCGTCAGGCGTGTCATTGGTGTGGAGTTGTCATCCGTGCTTCATGAGATTGCACAGAGTAATCTCGCGCGGGCTGAGAAGTGGCTCGCCTGCCGGGACGTGCAACTCGTATGCGATGATGCCGCGAGCTAGCAGATCCCGGATGAGGTCACGGTTGTCTATCTTTTCAATCCCTTCGTCGGCGCACCTTTCCTGCGCGTTATCGACAATATCGGAGAGTCGCTGCTCCGCCGAAAACGGTCGATCTGGATTTTTTACACCAACCCGGTGATGCACCAGTACATTGTCGAGCGCAGTTGGGTCAGAGTGCATGAATTCATAAGCGGCTCGGTCGCGATTTACGAGTGCAGTCTGTAGTAGCGGCCAGCATCAGGCGGACAGGTCGGGATGTGATCTCTGCTCGGTAGACTCAGCAGTCGCTGGAATGTGTATATGGGGGCATTCCATAACGTTTCCCGATTACCCAGAATGATCAGTCATGCTGACACTCGATTCGAGAAATGGGTAGTAGTGTGAAAAGTATTGAGTTCTGAGTGATGATGAGTTTTGAGTTTATGTGTTCGCTACGCTCACGGACGCTATGCCCCCCCCTCTCCCTGTCCCTCTCCCGCAAGGGGAGAGGGGAAGATCTTTTCGAATGCGCAGTATACTTTTTGCCGGGTTGTGGCATTGAGCGGTCCGTTCGATCCGGTTTTGATTCATACGTCCCCTCTCCCCTTGCGGGAGAGGGACAGGGAGAGGGGGTAATGCCCAACACTAAAAAACCGCTCCAGGCGGTGGATACACTAGCTGAGCTTCATGGGTAATCAGGTAACGTTTTGAAGAATTCCTGCCGACAAAACTGGATGTATCCTGACTTTGCACATATTTGTGCTGAATAGGTCTTCGATTAATAACATGGCAGAAGAGTGATTCAGGCATATAATCCGTTCGGCCTCGGGAGGGTGTTCAAAACTCTGTGTCAACCAGATGTCACAGTGCCATGTGGTCTTCTAGCCGCCCCTCAAAATGTATTGCCAGTTGTGACAG
>JBEVVH010000028.1:0-24215 GCA_040507245.1 Candidatus Thiodiazotropha sp. | reverse complement strand
GCGCCTACGGCTCGTCGGGTTTCCAGTATCGCCTCGCGACTACCGGGGACTACCAGCCTTCGCTTCGCTTTCCCTGGCTGGCAGCGATCGTATCACCGTTATCCAGGGTTATCAGCAAACTATGTCCATCGGGTCTTTCCGGAGAAGTACAATACCTTGACAAAGTAACATCGGAAGGATCGATACCCTCAAGAAATCTTAATGTATCCTGATTGGTGTAGCCGCTCCGATCCCTCGTGTCGAGGGTGTCTTCATAGAAGTTCGAGATGGTGGTATTACCGTCTCCTCTGGCGTAAAGGTAGACATCATTGCCCAACCCGCCCTTTAACCAGTCCTCACCAGGACCGCCGCGCAACACATCGTCTCCAGCCCCGCCATAGAGTCGATCGTCGCCATCCCCACCGTACAGTGAATCATTACCGCTAACGCCAAGATAAAATCCCGGATTGTCTGCATAAAGGATGTCATTACCTGCGCCGCCGTTGAGCGTGTCATCACCTGACTGACCATACAGCAGGTCGTTACCCTCATCGCCGTTCAGCACATCATTCCCTGCACCACCATAGAGCGTATCGTCCCCCATATTCCCGGACAGTCTGTCATCACCGGAGAGACCTGACAGACGGTCGTTGCCACCGAGTCCGATCATCTCATCATCTTCCCCGGTACCGGTTAACTGATCATCCCCCTCCGTGGACTGAAAGACCATTTGCAATACCTGCTCATAATCCCATTGGGCGCCATCGTGAAACTCAATTAATAGAGGATCCCGGCTGATGCTGTCCACAGAATCCGGATGGGTTGGCGGCATCCCCGGATTCCGCTTCGCTGCATCCGGGCTACGGGATGTTCGGTTATGCATCGGGTTTTCCCTGGGTTGCTTGACTTGGGTTTTCCTCTTGATCTTCTCTTTCCAGCTCTTCGAGTAGTTGGAGCGCCCAGGTTTCATCGACGGGTTCAATTTCGATGCAGTTGCTGTTGGCGTGAGAAGGTTGCTGCTTAGCCTGGGCCTGATGGATAGGCGTATTCGGACGCAAGGGCTTGAGGGGCCGGGTGGGCACCGGACGCAACACGGGGGTGTGATTCTGATAGCTGTGCAGCTTGGCGTAGTAGCCATTGGCTTTGATCAGGCTATCGTGGTTGCCCTGTTCGATGATACGGCCCTTGTCCATGACCAGGATGCGGTCACACTGGCGCACGGTGCTGAGCCGATGGGCGATGATGAATACGGTGCGGCCCTGGCAGATGCGAGCCATGTTGTCCTGAATCAGGCGTTCCGATTCGTAGTCGAGGGCACTGGTGGCCTCGTCGAAGATCAGCAGTTTGGGATTGCCGATCAGGGCTCTTGCGATGGCCAGACGTTGGCGCTGGCCGCCGGAGAGGTTGCTGCCCTGCTCACCCACCAGGGTGTCGTAGCCTTCGGGCAGGTCGACGATGAACTCGTGGGCGCCGGCCTGTTGTGCGGCTTCGATCACCTGCTCCATGGGCAGGGCCGGGTTGGACAGGGCGATATTTTCCCGGATGGTGCGATTGAACAGGAAGTTCTCCTGCAGCACCACGCCTATCTGCTGACGCAACCAGGTGGTGTCGACCAGGGAGAGATCCACCCCGTCGATGAGCACCCGGCCCGCTTCGGGGATGTAGAGCCTTTGAATGAGTTTGGTGATGGTGCTCTTTCCGGAGCCGGAGCGCCCGACCAAACCGATAACCTCGCCGGGGCGGCATTTGAGGCTGATGTCGTCGAGGATCAACGGGCCGTCGGGTCGGTAGCGGAAACGGATGTGCTCCATACTGACCTCGCCCTTGAGGGCGGGAAGCCGGGAGCGATTGGGATTAAAACCGGGTTCTCTTGGGGTATTGAGGATGTCGCCGAGGCGCTCCAGGGAGATGCCTGCCTGCTGGAAGTCCTGCCAGAGTTGCACCAGTTTGAGGATCGGGCTACTCACGCGCCCCGCGAGCATGTTGAAGGCAACCAGTTGACCCACTGTGAGTTCGTTGGCGATCACCAGGTGGGCACCCCACCAGATGATGCCAAGGGTCATGAGTTTGTTGATCAACCCTGCGATCTGGTTTGCCACGTTGTTCAGGTTCTGGCTGCGGAATGAGGCGTGGACATAGCTCGACAGATGGTCTTCGAGCTTGCGCTGCATCTGCGGTTCCACCGCCAGGGATTTGACCGTGCCGATACCGGTGATCGATTCAGTGAGAAAGGCGGTGTTGGCTGCGCCGTGTTTGAATTTGTCGTTAAGCCGGTGACGCAGGATCGGGGTGATGAACAGGGAGAGCAGGATATACAGAGGAATGGTGGCGAGCACGATGCCGGTCAGGGCGGGACTGTAATACCACATCACGCCGAGGAACACGAACACGAACGAGAGGTCGATCACCAGGGTCAGGGCGGTGCCGGTGATGAAATTGCGCAGGTTGTCGAGTTCCCGCACCCGGGCCACGTTCAGCCCCACCTGACGGGTCTCGAAATAGGCCAGGGGCAGGGCCATCAGGTGATGGTAGAGCCGGGAGCCCAGGGTGACATCCACCCGGTTGGTGGTGTGACTGAACAGGTAGTTGCGGATACCGCCGATCAGGGCTTCGAAGACCACCAGGACGAAAAAGCCCACCGCCAGCACGTCCAGGGTGGTAAAACCCCGATGCACCAGCACCTTGTCCATGACCACCTGAAAGAACAGGGGTGTGATCAGGGCGAACAGCTGCAGAAAGAAGGAGGCGATCAGTACCTCTCCGAACAGCTTGCGGTATTTGACCAGGGAGGGGATAAACCAGGAGAGATCGAATTTCTGCTGCAGGCTCTCGGCCAGGCCCTAGCGACGAGTCATGAGGATGAGTTCACCGCTCCAGATCTCTTCGAACTCCGTCTGGGTGAGATTCTTTGGCCGGTTCTCTCGCAGGTCGTGAACCAGCACACCTTGGGCCTGTTCGTCGGCATCCTGATGAGACGCAATTTTTGCGAGGATGATGTAACTGCCGTCTTTCAGCTTAGCGATGGTTGGCAGGACCGCGTTCTGGATTTCACTCAGCTTCGGGGTGAGGCGTTTCGCTCTCAGGGTGAGAGCCTTGGCGGCCTGCAGGAGTTGGGTGTCGCCGAAGGGCTGTCCAGGTTGGCCGAACTGGTGAGCGAGTTGCTCGGGTTCCGCCGGGAGCTGGTGAAAGCGAGCGAGCGCAATGAGCGCATGTAGTGCGGTGTCCATACCTTTGATTCCAGGCCATCTTGTAATTGTCGATGGCGATTTCCATTTACGTTGGCGCGAGATTATTCAAATTATTTCATGAAAATCAAGCAATCGGGAGATTAATTCTTATAATTTCCGGAATTCTTTGATTCGAGTCAGTATCGTTGAGTTGTGACTGATATCCGGTATTGGCATGCATTCTCAACCGGTGCGTGGGAATTGGGCAGTGCTTGATTCCTTGTCCTGGTGGGAAATCTTACGCTGAGGCTGGTTTCGAGGCGGCGCCCTGTCCTTCCCGTTGACGTGCGGTGAAGCAGGATACGGAGCGACGCCCCTCCCGGGTTTCGCTGCGCTGCACCCGGGCTACGGAATTGATGGGGTGATAACCCGCGTCTTCAGAAGAACAGTTCCTTGAGGCGTGCTCCGGGATCCTCGGCGCGCATGAACGCTTCCCCCACAAGAAAGCCGTTGACCTGGTGATCGCGCATGGTGCGTACGTCCTGCGGAGCGAGTATGCCGCTCTCGGTCACCACGATGCGCTCCTGGGGTATCCGCTCGAGCAGATCCAGGGTGGTCTGCAGGCTCACCTCGAAGGTGCGCAGGTTGCGGTTGTTGATACCGATCAAGCGGTTCTCGACCTGCAGGGCGCGCTCCAGTTCCTCGCCGTCATGCACCTCGATCAGTACGTCCATGCCCAGCTCATGGGCCAGGTCGTTGAGCGTCTTGAGCTGATTATCGTCGAGACAGGCGGCGATCAGCAGGATGCAGTCCGCGTCGATGGCGCGGGCTTCGTAGACCTGGTAGGGATCGATGATGAAGTCCTTGCGGATCACCGGCAGCTGGCTGGCGCTCCGGGCCTGTTGCAGATAGGCATCGCTGCCCTGAAAGAAATCCACATCGGTGAGCACCGACAGGCAGGCTGCTCCGCCCCGCTGGTAACTTTCTGCGATCTCAGCAGGGCGGAAATCGGCACGCAGTATCCCTTTGCTGGGTGAGGCCTTCTTGATCTCGGCAATGACCCCGGGCTGTCCTGCGGCAATTCGCTCGGCTATCGCGCGGGCAAAGCCCTGCGGACTTGAGGCTTGATCCAGGCGCTCGATCAATGCCGCCTGAGGGACTCGTGCACTGCGACCGGCAATCTCCTCGTGCTTGCGGCGGACGATTTTCTTCAGGATATCAGGGGTGTCGTTCATCTCAGTCGAAACTCTGGGTCAGCACCACCAGACGATCCAGGCGGTTGCGCGCCTCTCCGCTGGCGATGGCGGCATCGGCCTTTTGCACGCCCTCTTTGAGACTCTCGGCGAGTCCGGCGGTGTAGATGGCTGCCCCTGCGTTGATCATTACAATATCCTGGGCCGGACCCGGCTTGTCTTCCAGAACCCCTCGTATCATGGCCAAGCTTTCGGAAGCATTCTGAACCTTAATGGCATCCAGTGAGCTGCGGGCAACTCCGAATTCCTCAGGATTGATGCTGAAGCGGCGGATCTGACCCTGCTTGAGTTCCGCGACTTCAGTGGCGTCACCGATACTGATCTCATCCAACCCATCCCGGGAGTGCACCACCATGGCGTGGCGGCTTCCCAGGCGCTGCATCACTTCCGCGATGGGTTCCAGCAATTCTGTGTTGAACACGCCCAGTAGAAGATTTGGCACATTGGCAGGGTTGGTCAGAGGTCCGAGCACGTTGAAGATGGTGCGAACCCCCATCTCTTTGCGCGGGCCAATGGCGTGCTTCATGGCGCTGTGGTGTCCGGGTGCGAACATGAACCCGACCCCCACCTCGCGCACGCATTGGGCAACCTGTTCCGGGGTGATATCCAAGCGGATGCCTGCGGCTTCGAGAGCATCGGCGCTGCCGGATTTGGACGAGATGGAACGGTTGCCGTGCTTGGCTACGTGACAGCCTGCGGCGGCCGCTACGAACATGCTGGCGGTGGAGACGTTGAAGGTGCCGGAGGAATCACCCCCGGTGCCGACGATGTCCACGGTGTTTTGCAGATCGCCAATGGCCACCCCGGAAGCGAGCTCGCGCATCACCGAAGCCGCCGCGCTGATCTCCACCACCGTTTCGCCCTTCATCCGCAGACCGACCAGAAAACCCCCGATCTGGGCTGGCGTCGTGCCACCGGTCATGATGCTACGCATGACGCTGGTCATCTCATCTTCGGTCAGATTCTGGCGCATCAGCACCTTGTTGATGGCTTGCTGCATCTCCACAGCGGCTCTCCCCCTTGTTTGGTTATGCTTGCACCGCCCATGCAGGAAAAACGGGACTGACTGATATCGAATACCAGGGCAATCAGTAACTTACCACTTTCAGTGCCCGTTTGCGTACACGGATGGATGAAAAGACAATCCTACCGCCCCTCGATGAAATTGCGCAGCAGGTCATGCCCATACCGGGTTAGGATCGATTCCGGATGGAATTGCACTCCCTGAATCACAAGCTCCTTGTGGCGAACGCCCATGATTTCATCCACGCTGCCATCCTCATGCTCGGTCCAGGCGGTCACTTCGAGACACTCGGGCAGACGGGTCTTGTCGATCACCAGCGAATGGTAGCGGGTGGCCTGAAAGGGGTTCTCCAGCCCCTGGAACACCCCCTGGTCACTGTGATGGATCGGCGAGGTCTTGCCGTGCATCACCTCCCGAGCATGGATGATGTGTCCGCCGAAGGCCTGACCGATGGACTGGTGTCCCAGACAGACCCCGAGGATCGGGATGCGTCCGGCGTAGGTCTTGATGGTCTCCACCGAGATACCCGCCTCGTTGGGAGTACAGGGTCCCGGTGAGATCACGATGCGCTCCGGTTTCATCGCGGCGATGTCGGACACACCGATCTCGTCGTTGCGCACCACCTTGACCTCGGCCCCCAGCTCACCCAGGTACTGCACCAGGTTGTAGGTGAAGGAATCGTAATTGTCGATCATGAGCAACATTTCAGGCCTCCTCATCGCAGGGATGACGATCGAGACCCGCTTCCGCCAGGGCCACGGCGCGGAAGATGGCCCGCCCTTTGTTCATGGTCTCTTTCCACTCCAGCTCAGGCACCGAATCGGCCACCACCCCGGCGCCTGCCTGGATGTGCAGGGTTTCATCCTTGATCACTGCGGTGCGGATCGCGATCGCGGTATCCATATTGCCGCTCCAGGAGAGATAGCCCACGGCGCCGGAATAGACACCCCGTTTCACCGGTTCGAGTTCATCGATGATCTCCATGGCGCGGATCTTCGGCGCACCGCTCACGGTGCCGGCCGGGAAGGTGGCCCGCAGCACGTCCATGGCGCTCAATCCGTCACGCAGCTGGCCGTTCACGTTGGAGACGATGTGCATCACGTGGGAGTAGCGCTCCACGATCATCTTTTCGGTCAGCTTGACGCTGCCGATCTTCGCCACCCGCCCGGTGTCGTTGCGTCCCAGGTCGATCAGCATCAGGTGCTCTGCGAGCTCTTTCGGATCGGCCAGCAACTCGGCCTCCAGGGCCCGGTCCTCAGCCTCGGTGTAACCCCGCCGGCGGGTTCCTGCGATCGGCCGCACCGTCACCACCCCATCCTCCAGCCGGGTCAGGATCTCCGGTGAGGAACCCACGATGTGGAACTCACCCAGATTGAGGAAGTACATATAGGGCGAGGGATTGAGTCCGCGCAGGGCCCGGTAGAGGTCCAGCGGCGGGGCGTGGAAGGGAATCGACAGGCGCTGGGAGATCACCACCTGCATACAATCCCCGTCGAGGATGTAGCGTTTGATGCGCTCAACCGCCTGCTGGTAACCCTGCTCGGTAAAACCTGAGACGAAATCGGTCTCGTCCACCTGACGCACCGGCCCCCGAGACTCCGCCGGAAGGGGCCGGCGCATCTGCGCGATCAGTTTGCTGATACGCGCCCGGGCCTGAGCGAGATCCTCGCCCTGGCTGGGATCCACGTGGACGATGACATACAACCGGCCGCTGAGATTGTCGAACACCACCAGTTCATCGGACACCATCAACAGGATGTCCGGGGTCTGCAGTTGATCCGGGTTGGGACAGATCGCCAGCTTGGGTTCGATGTAGCGGATGATGTCGTAGCCGAAATAGCCGACCAGACCGCCGTTGAAGCGGGGCAACCCCTCCTCCTCAGCCGCCTTGAAGCGCTTCTGGTACTCCTCGATCCATGCCAGGGGATCGGAGACCTCGCAGCGCTCCACCACCTCACCGTCGGTGATCACCTCGACGATCCGGCCCGTGACCTGCACACGGGTCCGGCAGGGCAGACCGATGATCGAGTAGCGGCCCCATTTCTCGCCCCCCTGTACCGATTCGAACAGGTACGAATAGGGGCCGTTGGCCAGCTTCATGTAAACGCTGAGCGGGGTGTCGAGATCTGCGAGCACTTCGCAGGCGACAGGTATGCGGTTGTAACCCTGTTGCGCCAGGGTGTCGAATTCTTGGGGGGTCATGGTCCTCTCCACACAATCGATGATGATCTAACGGTCTGCTTAAGGTCGTTGCTCACCAACGCCATCGTGCACCGTTCATCAAGGTCGAATTGTGTGAAGTCGGATTCATGTTCGAAGTGAATGGGTCATTTGTAACTTCGGCTAACCTTACTCGAAAACCCGGCCCCTGCTCAAGCCGCGCTTTCCAGCAGGGAGCGGATCTCGATCAAGGAGTCGATCACCGCATCCGGATGGTAACTGCGGATGTCCTCGCCGTGGTTATAGCCATAGCTCATGCAGACGATCTGGAAACCCGCCGCGCGGGCCGCTTTCACGTCGCTCTGGGAGTCCCCCACCATCAGCGCATCGGCGGGCGCCACACCCAGGCGTTCGGCGGCGTGCAGCAACGGCAGAGGATCGGGTTTCTTCTTCGCCAGGGTATCCCCGGCGATGATGATCTCGAAATCATCGTGAATACCCAGGTCGCGCAGCAGCGGCAGGGTGAACTGGGCCGCCTTGTTGGTCACGCATCCGAGCCGGTAACCCTCGGCCTTGAGATAATCCAGGCCCTCGCGGATACCCGGGTAGAGCAGGGAGCGCTGGCTGGTATTCTCGGCATACAGCTCGAGGAACATGGGGTAGGCCCGGTCGAAGTCCGCGTCATCGGGTTCGCCCTCCAGCTGCCCGACCAGAGCCCGGCGCACCAGGCGCTCCACCCCGTTGCCGACCCAGTCACGCACCTTGTCCTCACCGTGCGCCGGGCGACCCAGGCGTTGCATCATTTCATCGACGCAATAAGCCAGATCCGGCACGCTGTCGACCAGGGTGCCATCCACATCGATGAGAATCATTTTGGGTTTCTTGATCATGACTTCAATTCGATCGGGTTGTTGTGAAATCGTCCGAGGGGGAACACAGCCATTCGGGAGGGTTACCGCGACCGCAGGCTACTCAAGGACAGTCAAATCGATTCCGCGCCCCTCAACGCACAAGGCGGTGATGGGGAGCGCCTGAATCGATGTCACTTATCCCGCGTCGCTCAGGGAACCGTCTGCCTCAGACTTTGGCCAGTTCCGCCTTCATCTTGGCGACGATGCTGTCATAGCGGTTGGCGTCACTGTCGCCGGGAAAACCGAAGATACCGGAACCCGCGACAAAGGTATCGGCGCCAGCGGCCTTGATTTCGGCGATGTTGTCGACCTTGACGCCACCATCGATCTCGAGACGGATATCGAACCCGGAATCGTCGATGATCTTGCGGCACTCACGCAGCTTGTCCAGGGTGGCCGGAATGAAGCTCTGACCGCCGAAGCCCGGGTTGACTGACATCAGCAGGATCATGTCCACCTTGTCGAGCACGTAATCCAGGTAGCTCAGGGGGGTGGCGGGGTTGAACACCAGGCCGGATTTGCAACCTTCGTTACGGATCAGCTGCAGGCTGCGGTCGATATGCTCCGAAGCCTCCGGGTGAAAGGTGATGTAGGTGGCGCCGGCCTTGGCGAAATCGGGAATGATCCGGTCCACCGGCTTGACCATCATGTGAACGTCGATTTCAGCGGTCACACCGTGTTTGCGCAGGGCTTCGCACACCAGGGGTCCGATGGTCAGGTTCGGTACATAATGGTTGTCCATGACATCGAAGTGAACGATTTCGGCACCGGATGCCAGGACGTTGTCCACCTCCTCTCCCAGTTTGGCGAAATCCGCGGACAGGATGGAAGGGGCGATCTTATCGGACTGTCTGGCCATGTTACTCTCTCCTACGGTTGTGACCCCGGCCCTTGGCCGGGAGCTTGGCGTCTGCCCGATTCGTGATTCACACACTCACCCTGACGAGGCGCTTTCAAGGGACCTCAGACCCGGTGTTTTTACGGTGAAACATGACGGACTTTACGCCGCATTTTTCAAAAGGACGGCCACTTTACCCCAAAGTCCCGCCATTTTCAGCATTCCCATTGTAACCCTGGGCGGGATAGGCACCCGCTTCCGCTGCAGGGCCGCACCGGCCTCCCTGGTTGCTGTTGGGCAGCGATTTGGATTACCGTTGAGCAACACACCCGCATTTGAGTGACCAATGTGACGACGCTACGCCTGTGCCTGCTCCTGCTGGCCTTCATTCCCTGTGTGCAGGGAGCGAACCTGAGCCTGGAACAACGCCTTTCGGCAGAACTCGACAGCCCGGATCTGTACGGCGAGGCGGTGTGGCCGGGGGCACGCGTTTCCTGGCGATCCACAGTCCCAGCGACCGGACCCCGGCCCTGGGTGGTGTGATTCTGCTGCACGATGCGGGTACCCATGCGGACTGGCATGAAGTGATCCAACCACTTCGCCTGGCCCTGGAGGAACAGGGCTGGAACACCCTGTCATTGCAGATGCCGGCATTGGAGGCTCCCCCCGGAAGTGCCGAACTCGAGCTGCTGCTGGCGCAGACAAAGACCCGGATCCAGGCTGCGGTGGACTACTTTGGCGGACGCCAGGTCACCGATCTGGTACTGGCCGGTCATGGGTTGGGAGCGGTCATGGCGCTGGATTACACCCTTAATCCGAACCCTGATGCGATCAAGGCGGTGGTGGCGATCGGCCTTGAGATACCGACCCAGGGAGAGCAGGATCCGGTTAGACAGGCCCTCGCTCAACGCCGCTTTCCCCTGTATGACCTGTATGGGCGTCGCGACCGCAATATGGTTATCCAAACCGCCTCGGAACGCCGAAGAATTAGCCAGCAGGCCGGGCAACCCGGATACCGCCAGGAGGCCATGGCCGGGGCCGATCACTTTTTCAAAGGTCTGCAGGAGAGCCTGAACCAGAGAATCATCGCCTGGCTGAAGGCCAGCCGATCCCGCGATGAAACGCAGTAAACACGTGCGATAGGAGTATCGATCCACTGGTCATCCGACTGATTTGGGATGACGGTGTTTTATTGCGCCAGCGTCATTGCAGTGAACTTGTTTCCAGGCTATGTGTGGGAACAACAGATCCAAATCCTGTGGACCACCCCGAACTTGTCAGTGCTGCCTCGCAGCAGTATGCATTCCCACGCGGAGCGTGGGAACGAGGCCTTTAGGTAGGTGACTGACTAACTCATGCCACGGGCTTCTTTGACCCGCTCGTAGGCCTTCTTGATCTCATCAGTCTTCTGCGCCGCGAGTTTCATCATCTCTTCAGGCAGACCCTTTGAAACCAGCTTGTCCGGATGGTGCTGACTGATCAGCCGGCGGTAGGCCCGCTTTACCTCCTGGTCGGAGGCGCTCTGGGTGACATTGAGAATCGCGTAGGCATCCTCCACGGAAAGCCCTGGGGCACGGGGCGGGGGACGCCGTGCCCCTCCGCTGTACTGGGATCCGCCCTGATACTGGTGGGACTGGGCGCGGATCATGCGCTCCAGCTGGCGAAAGGTGAACTCGGAGACATTCAGCAGTTGGCAGATGTGCAACAGCAGGGACTCTTCGTCCCGGTCCATACGGCCATCCGCATAGGCGCCCTGAATCAGGATTTCGAGAAACATCTGGATCAGGGTCTGGCGGCGGTGGCACTCCTGACGAAACTGAGTCACCACCTGGTCAAGAGGAAAATCCCGGGACTTGCCTTCGTTGAACAGGCGTATCGCGGTTTTGCGCATCTCCTCTGAGAGGGACATCTGCGCCATGACCGCCTCGGCCAGACGAATCTCATCCGGTGACACCCGGCCGTCCGCCTTCGCGATATGCCCCAGGACGGAGAAGGTTGCGGTAAAAAAGGCGGTCTGAACCCGTTCCCGGTCTCCGGGGCTCCAGCCCTCGTCATCCGGCAGGCCCTTCAGTCCCTTATCAAAGCGGTGCCCGAGCGCTGCACCGAGCATCGCTCCGAGGGGGCCTCCCAGCATATAGCCAAAAGCACCACCGACCAGTTTGCCCCACCAACTCAATTGCCTTCCTCCGATGCACTCATCACCAGGCAGAAATGCCGCAGTCCTGGACTATACCCCAGACCATCAGAGGGTGACATCCCTCAGCCGCTGTGAGTGGATGTTGCGAGTGGCGTCACTTGCCGTGGATGTACTGTTCATCGCTGAAGGAGTAGACCCAGGCGGGAAAGAACACCACCAGCATGGTGATAACCCAGCCGTTGACCAGCGCTTCCGGAAAAAACATCAGGGGGAAGAACGGCATCACCGTCACCTGCAGTTCCGCCATGGTGTAGGCGCCGCTCAACACCAGCATCTGCATAGCCAGATAGCCGCTCACATATCCCACCAGCCAGGCAGTGAAAAAGCCGTTACCCAGCACATAGATGAAGAAGTGCTTCGGCAGGTAGGAACGCACCAGGATCAGGGCCATGTGGGAGAGACTGATCGGGACCAGCGCCACGGTGAGGTAACTCACCACGTAGCCCTGCCAGCCATAGCCTGCATTCAGGCTCACTGCGGCCAGGGCCAGGCTGGCGATGAGGATCGCGAACGACCATCCGAACATCAGGGTGATGACGGTCACCCCGAGCATGTGGAACGACAGCCCGGGCTGGATCTGTCCGCGCATATGCCAAAGTACGATCAGTGCCACCACGGCTCCCAGGAAGACGTGCAGCAGCCCCTGTTCGGTGAGTCTCCGCCAGGGCGCATAACGCAGCGCCAGACCAAAGGTGATGACAAACAGCCCGGCCAGCCATATCAGCAGAGATCCTGAAAAAAGATCACCATCCAGTTCCATTGTGTGCAAACCTCTCGGCCGTACGCTTCAGCTTGACGGCGGTTGACTGACGGATTCGTGTACGGTCTCATTGAAACAGGGCCGGCCGCATCCCGTCCGGCGCCCGGCCTGTCCGTTAACCTGGACCTGGTCCCTTCCGGGAAACTCCGTCCAACCCCAGGGAGCACGCCATTGATCTACCGAACACTCGGCAATACCGAAATTCAGGTCAGTGCATTGTGCCTCGGCACCATGACCTTCGGCGAGCAAAACCGTGAGGCCGAGGCCCATGCCCAGCTGGACCAGGCTCTGGCGGCCGGTATTAACTTTATCGACACGGCGGAAATGTACCCGGTTCCCCCCCGTGCCGAGACCCAGGGCGAGACCGAACGCCATATCGGCAGCTGGTTCGCCCGCCGCAGACAGCGGGACCGGGTGATTCTGGCCACCAAAGTTGCGGGTCCCGCGAATTGGCTCAGCTACCTGAGAAGCGGTGACCTGCACCTCGACAAGACCAATATCGAGGCCGCATTGGACCAGAGTCTGCAACGTCTGCAGACAGATTACATTGATATCTATCAGCTGCACTGGCCAGACCGAAAGACCAACTATTTCGGCGCCTTGGGTTACACCTACCCGGAACACGAGACCACGGTTCCCATCGAGGAGACCCTGAATGTCCTGGAGAATCTGCGTAAATCCGGCAAGATTCGGCATATCGGTGTCTCCAACGAAACCCCCTGGGGGGTGATGCGATACCTTCAGGCTGGCGAAACCTCGGGGCTGCCCCGGGTGGTCTCGATTCAGAACCCCTACAACCTGCTCAACCGCAGCTTCGAGATCGGCCTGGCGGAGATCGCCCATCGGGAAGATGTGGGATTGCTGGCCTACTCACCCCTGGCGTTCGGCATGCTGTCAGGCAAATACCTGAATGGCCAACGACCAGCCCAGGCCCGACTCACCCGGTTCAGCCGCTTCACCCGCTACTCCAATCCCCAGGCAGAGCAGGCCACCCAGGCCTATGTGGCCTTGGCCCGGGAACACGGAATCAGTCCCGCACAGATGGCCCTGGCGTTTGTTACCGGACGACCCTTCGTCACCAGCACCATTCTGGGCGCCACGGATCTGCAGCAGCTTGAGGAAAACCTCTCCAGTATCGATCTCACACTCAGTGACCCGATATTGGCGGGTATCGAGGAGATCCACCAACGCCACCCCAACCCGGCACCTTGAAAATTCGCGAGGATGCTCGCAGAAAATGGACTACATTCGTTTTCAGGGCCTGAAAAGCGGCGCATAATTCCAGTAACAGAAGCCGCACCGCCCGTCCGCGCGGGATCGGAAATAAAGCGGAATCGACGCACCGCCCTACCGGTACGTTCAGCCTCAACAGTCGAACAGCGGAGAAACCAAGTCTATGAATTCACGAACAATACGAGTCGGCAGCTGGTTCAAAACCGTGGATGGTGACAAATTGGAAGTGGTTGCTTACGACCGGGATGAAGGGGTCATCGAGGTTCAGTTCTACGATGGAACGGTGGCCGAATACGATCTGGACGATTGGGAGGAACTCGAGGTGGTAAGCGTTGCCCCACCGGAGGACTGGTCCGGCTCCTATGACCTCAGCCGCGATGATTACGGAGTGGATCTGGACAAGCCGGCGGGAGACAACCATGCCAATCCGCTGGACCTGTTCGATGAAAAGGATTGAAGCACGCCAGCGGATTTTTGTCAGTTTCTCATGATGACCGTTCCTGTGTTCCAGCACAAGAGTGATAAACCCTTGATTTCCCGGCGTTGAAACTCGCCTCAGGAATCGGCATGTTTGAGTCAGCCTTGAAGGATTCCGGTAGTCAGTCGGTTCGGGAACCTAGACCCTGAGTGCGAGACCTCCGCTCCCTAAAGATTGCTGTTCTGGAGCCGCTATATAAAGTGACAGCGGCCCCGTTTCAAATGCGATGCAGGAGGTGCTAAATGAAAACAGTCTACGACATGAGTACCGGCCAGAAGGTTGAAACCGGCGTATCCGCCTCGACTCTCGTAGCTGCTGCGATCGATAGCACCTGCGACCTCGAATTGCGGCTGGTACCGGTTACACACGAATCCCACACGCAGAGGCAGATACCACCCGAGCTGGTTTTGGCAGACCTAAGTGCCTTTCTCGACGATATGAGCTAACGGCGGCGGAAACCTCTTCGTGTACCACCCAAGCCGGGCCCAAGGGCCCGGCTTTTATTTGTGCCGGATTAGCTGCTCTGATCAGCGTCATTGAAGCTGACTTCGGGAAGAAACAACCCTCTCCCACTGCTCAGGAACCTCTTCTCTCGTTCCCACACTCTGCGTGGGAATGCAGACCCGGGCTGTGTCATACCAATCATGTGGGGACATTACTCATGCTATCGGTATGCGTTCCCACGCGGAGCGTGGGAACGAGTCAGAAGCGTTCTGACGGTTCCCGGGTTCCGCTGCGCTGCACCCGGGCTACGCGGATGGTTGATATCCGGGTGGTCTTGCAGGCTCGTCCATTAGCACCACCTTCCCCCCGACCAGACCGATTTTGAGCGGGGTCAGGCGCTGCCCGACACAGGGCCCTCTCAGACACAGGCCATCGTCGATGCGGAACAGGGCGCCATGGGTGGAGCACTGGATAAAGGAAAGAGAGATGTCCAGAAAGCGGTCTGGCTGCCACTCCAGGTTGATCCCGGTGTGCGGGCAGCTGTTCCGATAGGCGAAGACCCTCTCCTCGCGACGTACGATAAGCAGTTCCAGAGGCTCCCCCATCCGCTCGAGCCGAAAACCGCGACTGCCTGGATCAGGCAGCTCATCGAAATCGCAAAGCACCAGCACTGACGCGTCATCCGGGTTCATCGGGCTATCCTACCAGAGTCCCGAATCCCTCAGACCAACCCCGTGTGAGCGCATTTTTCACCCGCCAGCCGGACGGCGAAGGCCAAAGCCGCAGCCGCATCCCAATCGAGGCGAAGGCGGTGAATCAACCCGGCATTGAAAACGTCACCCGCCCCGAGGGTGTCCACCACCCGCGGCGGTCGGTACGCCGGCCGATGGGCGATGACCCCGTCGGCCGTCTGACACCAGCCTCCGGAATCCCCCCAGGCGAGAAAAAGCAGGGCTTGAGGAGCCATTGAACGAATACGCTCGAACAGGGATTGCGCTGAGAGACAGCCCTGGGACAAGGCATACACCCGGGAGACCATGACCACGTCGGCATCGGCCAGGCAGCGCTCCAGTCCGGGTCTGGGTTTCTCCAGCTCCAGGGAACGGATCACCTCAGGACGAACCTCCCGGGCACGCGCCAGCATACACTCGGTCGCCGGCGGATTCCGGCCCTCGAAATGCAGCCAGTCGAAGCCACTCAGGTCGATCGTCAGGAAGTCCTCGTATTCGAACTCCGGCAGATCCCGATAGTGAACAATGCTGCGAGATCCGCTGGCTTCGCTGGAGAGGATGTAGGAGGTGGGAGTCACGCATCCGGGATGCACCCGGGCCCAGCGCTCATCGATGCCCGCGCCATGAAGACCGCTGCGGATTCGTTGGCTCGAGGAATCACTGGCGAGACAGCCCGCCCAGAACGTCTGGTGCCCGAGATGACTGAGCACCTCCAGGGTATTGACGGCATTTCCGCCGTGACGGATCTGCTGCGCAGTGGCACGCAGTTCCTGATCCTCCCGGGGATAGACAGGGACCCGATTGACGATATCCAGGGTTGCCGTACCAACCGCCAGAACCCTCATTGGTGTAGTGTCCTACTTGCGGCGGAACAGACGCCCCAGGGATGGGCGCTTGGACTCGTTCTCGTCAACCAGCTCAGAGACCGACATGGAGGAGAGCTGGGAGTCGGTTTCGACATTTCTGCCGGTATTCACGGCACCCACTTCGAGGCCTCCGGTTTTGCGGATCAGCAGCTCCAGTTTGCGTTTCAACTGATCCACTTCCTTGTCCCGGTCCTCGATCGCATCCTCAAGGGAACGGCACTGATTCTGGGACAGCCGCAACAGGTGGTCTTTCTCCGAGAGGGACTGTTGCATGGAGACCATCTCCTGGCGGCTGGCCTGCAGCGCAGCAACCTCGTCCACATCCCGATTCGAAGAGGCCTTGAGCTGGCTGCGCGCCTTGTTCAGTTCGGCCCTCATGTGTTCCAGATCATCGGCGGCCTGGCGTCAGACCATATCCAGTTCGGTGCGCAGGGCGGTAACCTGATCGTCCACGCCGAAGGACTGCACATCCTGAATCTGCTCGACATAGGTTTCGATGACACTGCGCAGTTCTGAGACCTCCCGGCGCATTCGGTTCGCCTCGGACTGGGCATTGTCGCGCTCGGTTTCGAGATTTTCCGCGCGGATCCGCAGCTCTTCCATCTGCACCAGCAGATCGTCGGCAAGATTCGAATCACTCGCCTGCTCACGAAAACCGCTCATTTCGGAGTGCAGCTGATCGTTTTCACTGATCAGGTCCGTGTACTGGGCACGCATTTCCGAAAGCTGCTTGACGAGTTGATCCCGTTCGCTGGCCAGCTCGGTCTTTTCCTGGGTGAGTTTTTCCAGATCCTCGCCCAGCATCTCGATGGCCGCCTCCTGGACCTGACGTTCGCGGCGCAGCACATCCGCCTGCTTCGCCTGCTGTTCGACCTTTTCCCGCCGAACCTGTTCGGCTTCCAGGGCGGTTCTCAGGGTATGGATCTCAGTATCCACATCATCGGTCAGTTGGCTTTCCATCTCCATCTGAACTTCCCTCAAGCCGTCGACTTCCCGGGTCAGTTCCTCGACACGCGCCTCGGCCTCGAATAGGGCCTGGCGCGCGGATTCCAAGGCCTGGGGTTCTACAGCATCGGCCAGTTCGGCTTTGGCCTGGTCCCATTCCGCCTTCAATTGATCGTGTTGCTGCTGCAACTGCTCAAGCTGATGGACCAGATCCCGCTCCCGGTCCTGATGAACCTGCAAGGCCTCCTGGGTTGACAGCTGAAGGGCGTCACGCTGCTGACGGGCCTCATCCAGCTCGGATTCCAGCTGACTGATGCGCCCCTGGTCACCCTGGGTCTCCTCCAATTGCTGCTGCAGTGAGGTCAGTGCCTGTTGCTGGGCGGCCATATCCTCTGAAAAAAGCTTCTCGCGCTGTTGCAGCTCGTCCTGTGCGACTTGCAACTGCTGTTCCAGTGACGCCTTGTGCGCTTCCAGGGACTCAAGGGATGCCTGCAGCCCCGCGAGTGATTCATGGACCGCTTCACCGGACGCCTGCTCCTGGTTCAGCTGCCGCTCCAGGTCAGTCAGCCGGTCCATCTGCTCCTGCAGCCTGGATTCATGTTCCTGGCGGGCCTGTTCGAGTTGCGCCAGGGCGTCGTCACGCTGTTGCTCCAGCTGTGCATGCTCTGCCAGCAGGGATTGCTGTTGCGCATCCTGATCCATCCGGGCCTGCTCAAGCTCCTGGAGCGACTGCTGGGCAGTCGCGAGTTCAGCCGTCAATTGCTCGACCGACTGCTGTCTGGCCTGCAACTGCTCCTCGAGCTGCAACAGCTGCGCCTGCAATCCGGACTGTTGTTCGTTCAGTTGCGCCTCGGTCTCAGAGCGTTGTTGTTGCAGCTGCTGCAGAGATTGTTCCCGTTCCTGCAGTTGAGCAAGCAGATCCTGCTGTTGCTGCTGAGCATCGGTCAACTGCTCGGAGGTGGTCTGCACGGCCTGTTCCGCAGTCTCCAGGGAGCGCCGCGGGAATTCCGCGGTTTGATGTTCCTGCTCCAGGCGGGCCTCAAAAGTCACCCGCTGTTCACTCTGCCGCCGGGTCTCAGCCTGGGCCTCCTGCAACTGATCGCGCAGGGTGATCAATGCCTCGTCGTTACCCAGTTTGTTCTCTTCAAGAACCTGATTCAGGTGGGACTCACGCTCCAGAGCATGGTCCCGCTCCAGCTCAATGGCGGCTAACTGCTGTTGTAGGCGACCGATCTCCTCACCGCTTTCCCGTTGCCGGGCTTCGAGGGCTTCCTGCACCCGGGCACGCTCCGATTCAGCAGCCTGCAGGGCCGCTTCACGCTCGGCAAGGGTGTCGTTCTGTTGCTGAATCGCCTGCTGCAGGCGCCCATGATCAGCTTGCAACTGCTGCGATTCCAACTGCAACGCGGCCAGGCGTTCCTGATGATCGCGCTCCGTCTCATTACCCATCAGCCTCAGCTGATCGAGTTCAAATTCCAGATCTTGACGCTGTTGTTCCAACGCCTCGATCTGGGCTTGCAGCATCTGGGCACGATCCTGCTCCTGCTGGAACTGCCCCTGCCACTGATCGCGCTCTTCACTGAGAGCGGTCTGAACTGCGCTGGCGGCCTCCAGCTGTTGCTGCAGATCCTGTTCGATCTGTTTCAGGCTGGCAATCTGGTCGACCGCTTCACCCGCGGCCAGTTGCGCATCCTGTGAGAGGGATTCAATCTGCGCATTCAGCCCGTCCACGAGCTGCTGATTCTCGAGTTGTTGCTGCTGCAACGACTCCTGATGCGCGGATTCCGCCTGACTCAGTGCCTCCTGTTGCGCCTGCAGGCTGCGTGTCAGGTTTTCCTGCTCCTGCCGCGCCTGATCCAGGGCTTGGGTGGTTTCCTGCAAGCGGCCCTCGAGTTGCTGCTGCGAATCGTTGAGCGCCGCATTGGCGGCCTGAGCCTGGTCGAGCGCCTCGCTCAGTTCCTGATTCTGGGCCTGAGCCGTCTCGAAGGACTGGCGCATTTCTTCCTGCGCCTGGTTGAGTGCATTCAGCTGTTCGGAGAGTTGTTGCTGTTGCGACTCGGCCTCCTGTTGCGAGCCCAGCAAGGCATCCCGTTCACAAGTCACTTCAGCGAGCGCCTCTTCGGATGTCTGGCGGAAGATGCGGGCTTGCTCTTCCAGCTCCGAAACCTGAGATTTCAGGGCTTCAATCTCGGCAGCGTACTGTTCGCTTCTGCGGGATTCGCTGTCACCGGACTCACGGGCATTGTCCAGCTCGAACTGCAATTCGGTGATCTGCTCCTTGAGACGTCCCTCACTCTCTTCAAAGCGGCTTTGCTGACTGCTGAGTTGCTGCTGCAGCTCTTCACTGAGCTGTCTGGCCTCGTCGGTCAGCTGATGGGCGCCCGTCAGCTCCTGCTGAGTACTCTCCAGCCTCTGCTCCAGCTCGTTTACCCGGGCCTGCAGCGCATCACCGGCTGCCGCGTTTTGCGCACCTTCGGCCTGCATGGCTTCCGCCTGAGCCAGCTTTTGTTTGAGCGATTCCAACTCCTGTTGCAGTGACTGGGCGGCCTGAACCTCCTGCTCTTCCGTTTCGAGCCGGTTCTTCGCCACCGCCAGGGCCTGCCGCAACAGGCGGATTTCGGTACGTCGCTGATTGAGCTCTTCTTCAAACTTGTGGCGCGCCTCGCTCAGCTCCTTCTGCAGACGGTTGATCGTCTGGCGCTGCCCCTCGACACCTTCACCAGCGGCGGTGTCCTCCCGGTTGAAATCGATGACATTGCTGACCGGCGCTTCGCCCTCGACCTGTTTGAGACCGGATTTGATCGCCAACTCGGACCAGTTGATATCGACCACGAAGACTTCCGCGCCACGCTCGGTCAGCAGGTACGCAGCGGTGGCGGATTGACCCACCTCTTCGCCGTAAACAACATAAGCACGATCCAGGGAAAGGCTGGAAGCCTGAAAACGCAGGGAGAAAAACGGCAGGTTGATCGCCCCCGGCAGATGTCCCTCTTCATAGTCCTCCGGGGATCGGACATCCAGCCAGAGTGCTCCGCTGCCGATGTAGTCCGTGGCCTCATCATAGGTCAGGGTGCGCGACAGGGGCTGCTTGACCAGCTCGATAAAATCCTGCTTGTTGAGCCGCACCAGAATACCGTCGGAGTCCATCACCACAGAACTGCCCCGTGGCTTGTCAGAGATCAGCGCTTCTTCACCGAATCCCCGACCGGCTTTCAGACGCGCCAGCTCCACCGGGGCATGTCCCTGCTCGGGAACCCGGGACACCACACATTCCCTGCGGCTGATCAGATAGAAATAGTCTCCGTCATTACCCTGGTTGATGATGATGTCCCCCGCGCTCACCTCGATCTCTTCCATGCGCATCATCACCCGCTGCAGGTTGGCAGGGGGAATCTGCTGAAACACAGGAGACTGCAGCAGGAGACTCATCCAGTCGTCGCTGCTGGGTTGTTCGATATCGTTGACTTCGTAACTGGCGCTATGACTGCGGGCCAGCATGTCACTGAGCATGCGGCTGTCGATGCGCACGTAGCTGACCGCGGTGCGGGCCTGTGCGGAGTGCTTGCGGGGTAACTGATGAGCCAGGGCGAAACGTGCGGTGGGAGTGCCGCTGCTGATCAGATCCATCTCCTTCTGACCGGAAAGCAGGGCGACAGTCCCGGACAGCAGGTAGATGTTCTGGTGATCCGTATCTCCCTCGCGAAACAGGTAATCACCCTTTTTCGCCTTCTCAATCACAATCTGGCTCAACAGATGACCCAGTTGCTCATCTGAAAGGGTATTCAGAGGAACCAGATTCTTGAGTAGGACATCGTCGCTTTTACTGTTTGGCACGGCCATTCTTAAACGCCTGGGAATCTCAATCCTAAAACCAGAGGGTCACACTGCTCCTTATGTATCGGCGCTCTCATCAAAAGCTGAAAGAGAAATCCCTGTCCCTTGAATGAATGTGATTCGGTTTGCATTTCCGTGAGAACCCATAAACCATAGCGGTGTTAATGCTTTAATGCAACGACACAGGTCATAAATTGAACAGTTGCGCAAACGCCCCGGATCGCCCCCCGGTCGGGCGACTTCCCACCCAAAGGTCCGAGCCGAACGGGACGCGCCACCCAGCCATCCCGCGCATCCAGACAGATCCCGGCACACGCCTTGAGACCCACTTAACGACCGATCTCCGACTGACTTGAGCCTGGAATCACGGCTGGGGGATCAATCCCTTTTATGTCAAACTGATTCAACATGAACCAGGTCAAGCCATCCCATCGGGGCATAGTCGCTGCCGGCCACCATGAAACCGCCCAGGCGGCACTGGAGGCCCTTTCCCAGGGCGGTAACGCCTTCGACGCCGCGCTTGCCGCAATGCTCACTGCCTGCGTGGCCGAACCGGTGCTTGCCTCGGTGGGCGGCGGGGGATTTCTTACCGCGCGCCCCCAAAATCAGACTCCCCGGGTATACGATTTCTTCGCTCATACACCAAGACACAAGCAACCCGGTGAAGCGCTGGACTTCTACCCCATCGAGGCCAACTTCGGCACCACCCGTCAAACCTTCCACATCGGCCTGGGCGCCATGGCCACCCCGGGATTCGTGTCCGGCCTGTTTGCCATTCACCGGGACCTGTGCCGCCTGCCTCTGAGTGATCTTTTTCAACCCGCCATTGATAGGGCGCGCCACGGAGTGGTCATCAACCCTTTTCAACACCTGATCAGCCAGATCGTCGAACCCATACTGCTTGCCAGCCCGGCGTCCCGAGCACTCAATACCATGCCGGACAACCCGCATGGATTGATCCGGGAAGGAGCGTGTCATCGTCAACCCCAGTTTGCCGACTTCCTCGACACGCTGCGGCTGGAGGGAGAGGCTTTCTTCTATGAGGGGGAGCCGGCCCGGCATCTGCTCAGGGATTGCCAGCATAGTGGCGGACAACTGACCCGTGACGACCTCAGCCGTTATCGGGTGGAAGTACGCACACCGCTCGCCTTCCAATACCGTTCCGCCCGTTTTATTACCAACCCACTGCCCTCTCTGGGCGGAACCCTGATCGCATTCGCTCTGGGGCTGCTTGCCGACCGAAGGGGCACAGCAGGTGCACCGTCCTCAGAGACCGAACTGCGTCAGCTTGCCCGGGCCATGCGAACGACCCAGATCGCTCGCAGCGAACACCAGCATCGTCTTGCCCATCTTCTCGATCCGGTTACTGCGGCCGAGTATCGAAAACTGATGCAACAGGGTGGTTGCTCAAGCCGGGGCACCACCCAGATCAGCATCGCCGACAACCAAGGCAACCTGGCCAGCCTGACCCTGTCCAATGGCGAGGGATGCGGCTACGTGATCCCTGACACCGGGATCATGATGAACAACATGCTGGGCGAGGAGGATCTGAACCCCGGCGGATTTCACGGATGGACCGAAAACCGTCGCTTGCTCTCAATGATGGCGCCCTCCCTGATCATAAGCGGCGAGGGCGAAGCCCTGGTAACGGGATCCGGAGGGTCGAACCGGATTCGCAGCGCGATCCTGCAGGTGATCCTCAATCATCTGGATCACGGCCTGTCATTACAGGCCGCCGTTTCACACCCAAGGATTCATTTCGAGGACCGGTTACTGAGCATCGAGCCCGGTATCGATCCTGATATCTGTCATCGTCTTGAGGATGAATTTCCTCAGCAACAACGGTGGCAGAACAAAAGCCTGTTTTTCGGAGGCGCCCATTCCGTGCAGGTCGATCGGCAGGGTTGTTTGCAGGGCGCTGCCGATGACCGACGGGGAGGTGTCTGCCTGATGTTGTAACACCCGGCTAGTGCGGCTCCCAAGTTTCAGTCCTGCCCCAGTAATCCGGATTTCAAAGACTGGCTGACCGGCTCATCACCCAACCAGACCTTGAGCAGCGCCTGAAAAAACTCCCACCCGGGGATCACGCCCCGGTCCTGGCCCTTGATGCGCACCCGCGTACCAAGCCCCGGAATATAGTCCAGCTCGATATGATCGCCTGATGACAGGCTTCCAAACATTGATCGAGACGCTCACGCACCACACTCAGTTGCTGATCGGACAGGTTCGCGGCAAACCCCTCCTCCCAGCCACTGGCAAACTTTTCCTGCCCGATCTCCGAATAGAGTATGGTCATATCGGTGTGAACGGGTGCTTCGTTGAGCAATAGCGAGTCGACCTGCTGTTGCGGTTGCTGCAGATAGAGCGCAATCAGGTAAATATCGAAAAAGAACTTCTCACGGATGCCTGTCCCATTGAGTTGCAGGACAGCCTGATCCACCTCTCGCACAAGTCGTTCGGGCACTTCGATACCGGCCACCTCTTTCGCCGTTCCCTGAGCAATGGAAAGCCAAAACAACACCAGCATCAATAAACTACGCATGACATATCCCTCAAAAAATACTCAACTGTTTCAATGATTGGCCGATAGCCCTGCACGTTGAATTGAAAAAGCCATCACGATTTACCCCGTTTGTGCCGGTCAAAACATAAAAAGCATGTAAAACAGACAATTCTTGTTTACCTGTAGAAAAACTGTGTTATTTTTAGCACGCAACCCTAACTTCTCAAGAAGGAGCAACCCTATGGTCGTAAAAAAAGCAGCAAAAAAGACTGCCAAAAAAGCAGCCAAGAAAAAAGTAGTCGCTAAAAAAGTTGTCGCGGCTCCCCGTCCGAAAGCCATCCCCACCAAACAGACCAAGACCCAGATCATCATGGCCATTGCCGAGGATACCGGCCTGCCTAGAAAGGATGTTGCTGCTGTTTTCGGCTCGCTGAATGGCTTGATCTCCGGCCATTTGCAACGCAAGGGATCCGGTGAATTCTCGATCCCCGACATCGGCGTGAAAGTGCGTCGCATCGTCAAACCGCGCACCAAAGCTCGCATGGGCCGTAATCCGGCCACCGGCGAGGCTATCAAGATTCCCGCAAAACCGGCAAAAACGATTGTAAAAGTCACCGCTCTGAAAGCTCTGAAAGACAAGATCGGTTGATTGCGCTTCAGGCTGTCGCTGCGTATCCGCGGCGACAGCCCTCTCTGACACATATCTCCCCCCTCTTCTCGCTTGCCTAATCCACTTCACCCTCACGCTTCGGGTTATTATTAACCTGGCGACTAAGTATATCTGATATACTCCTCTTCCATGTCTTCCATGGAAGAGAAAATCGATGCAAGAAAATTACCACGCGAAGTGCTTGAGGAGAAGCGCCGCCAAGCCCATCAACTGAGAAATCGA
>JBEVVH010000027.1:0-24535 GCA_040507245.1 Candidatus Thiodiazotropha sp. | reverse complement strand
TGGCGCCTACGGCTCGTCGGGTTTCCAGTATCGCCTCGCGACTACCGGGGACTACCAGCCTTCGCTTCGCTTTCCCTGGCTGGCAGCGGATCGTAAAGCCCAATCGGGCGGCTGGCGCGACTTTGTCATCGATGAAGCCAACAGCCTCGCCTCGGCACCCGGCACGCGGCACGCGGCACGCGGCACGCGGCACGCAAGGCTACTGTCCGCCTCCGGGGGATATTGCGTACATCGAGGGTCTCAACGAAGGCCACTGGTGCGTTCAGCTGACCCTTGAGGATGGTGGTCCCAACGATGCCGACGGCCTCGCCAACAATGCCATCGAGGATCCGGGCGGTGTGGCCAGCCGAATCAGCAGCACGGAGAGTTCCTCATCCAAAGGAGGTGGCGGAGGCAGCGTTGACCTGCTGTTGATATGGCTACTGTTATCGATGATAGTGGTCCCTACATGGGCCAGCAAACAGAATGGTTTCATTCCCAGCATGCGGTCTTCGCTCTCATCCAAACCTGCTGGTTGCAAACAGCCACAAATGATCTCTTACGAGTGAAGCAGTGATTTGCTCGGAAAGATTGAAGTAGTTTCCACCTTGTTAAGCAGGCGAGAGCCCGGATACCGTTTTGCCGCATCCGGGCCTCATGACTTGATGACCACTCGCTCCCACGCTCCGCGTCGGAATGCAGACCCAGGTAAAGGCGACACTCTCAGGCGGGGGCAATACTGAGCGGTATTGGCATGCATTCCCACGCAGAGCGTGGGAACAAGGCACATATAGACAGCTGCAGGGCTCGGTCAGCCGCACCTTGGACCTCGCCTTCCTGTCAGAGGCGATGGTTGGCTGACGACAACGGACCACCCACCATCACCTGACGTCGAATGTCTGTGACATCCACTGTCTTCAGATATTGCTCGATATTAGGGTAAAAGCGGGCGTGGTAGCCAAATCCGCCGTTGATAAACTCGTCGATGGCCTGTTCTCGCGGCCAATTCTGAAAAACCATTCGGTACATTGCGGACACCACACCGGTACGATCACTGCCATGCCAGCAATGAATCAGAATCGGTTTATCCGCCCGGTGAATGGCACGCAGAGCCCGAATCACGAATTCATCGTTCACCTCGCCTGCCGCCACCGGAATCCGGATCAGCGCAATCCCACTGTTCTTCGCCTCGTCATCGTCACTATGGTACTCACGAAGATTGAGGATGGTTCGGATTCCCATCGAAGCCAACATCCGCATCTCTTCGTCGTCCGGTTGTTTGGATCGATAGACTCCGGCATCGAGCTGATAGAAATTATCGAGGTCTGTTCCGAGCATGGGCTGGGCCCATTGCGCAGGACGCACTCTCACCTCTCCCGCTGAAAGCACCATGGGTAGCAGCGTCAACACCATCAACACATAAAAATTTCTCATCCGCATTCCCGATCAGATTTCATTCGCTAACCGGACAACACCATACCAGAACAGGCTCTTGAGCACCGATCCCATAGCCCGTCGACCCTCCCGGACCGGGGTCAAAAATGCGAATTGCCGATTTGACAGCCCATCCCTATGCAGGGAAACTAGTGTGTTTTTCAGACTCGGGCACCCGGCCCATACCAAGAGGCGCTTCCATGACTCGACCCAACTCCTTCAACCGTGATGAGCTGCTGCGCTGCGGCCGTGGAGAGATGTTTGGGCCCGGCAATGCCCAGCTGCCGACCCCAAACATGCTGATGCTCGACCGGGTGGTCAAGATCAACGACGAGGGTGGCAGCAACGGCAAGGGTGAGATTCTTGCGGAGCTGGACATCAATCCCGATCTGTGGTTTTTCGATTGCCACTTCCCTGGTGACCCTGTTATGCCAGGTTGCCTGGGCCTTGATGCCATGTGGCAGCTGGTTGGTTTTTTCCTCGCCTGGATCGGCAATCCGGGATACGGCCGCGCCCTGGGCGTGGGTGAGGTCAAATTCACCGGTCAGGTACTGCCCACCGCCAAACTGGTGACCTATCATATCGACATCAAGCGGGTGATCACCCGCAAACTGGTGCTGGGCGTGGCGGATGGCGTCATGAAAGTGGATGGCCGGGAGATCTACAGCGCCAAGGACCTGCGTGTGGGCCTGTTCACTTCCACCGACAATTTCTGATTCACCCACTCTGTTTGACTTGATTCCACTCCTACCCTTCGGTTATCAACAGAATCTGGCAACCAGGGTACAACGTTGACACCGGAACGTACGTACCTATTCCACACCAACGACATTAGGCGTGGGTAACAATCCGTGGTGAGACGAGAGTAGATGAAAAGTCGATGGAATCAGCAGGCCGCGGACGTGCCAGAATGAACTCGCACTGCGGGTCTACAGCTCGAGGCTGCTGGGCTCGGATCCCAGCCTGGTACTGCACGGTGGCGGCAACACCTCCCTCAAGGCCAATCTGACGGATCTGTTCGGAGACGAACAGCCCGTTCTCTACGTCAAGGGTAGTGGCTGGGACCTGGCCAGCATCGAAGCTGAGGGGTTCACCCCCCTGCGAATGGATCATCTGCTGCGTCTGGCGCAACTTGATCATCTCAGCGACAGCGAGATGGTCAATCAGCTGAAAACCCACCAGATATCTGCCAGCGCACCCGCCGCTTCCGTAGAGTCGATCCTGCATGCCTGCCTGCCCTACACCTATGTGGATCACACTCACGCCGATGCCATCATCACCCTGACCAACACACCCTCGGGGGAGCAGCGGATTCGCGAACTCTATCAGGACCGGGTGGTAGTGGTCCCCTATGTCATGCCCGGTTTCGACCTGGCCCGCCAGGTTGCCCAACAGTTTTCCCGGGAAGCCCATGAAGGCACCCTGGGGATGGTGCTCATGAACCACGGCCTGTTCACCTTCGGTGCGACTGCGCGGGAATCCTATTGAGCGGATGATACAGCTGGTGGACGAGGCGGAAGAGGCCATCCGGCATGCTGGCGCCTGGTCATTCTCCCTGGCCCATCAGCTACCCGATGCGCAGCCGCTCACTCTGGCGCGCCTGCGGCGTGAGATCTCAGATGTGGCCGGATATCCCGTGATTATGCGCAGTCACCGCACAGCGGAAGATCTCGCCTTCTGTCAAAGACCAGATCTGGACGAAATCTCACAGCGCGGCCCGGCCACACCCGATCATGTATTGAGGACCAAACAGAAACCCATGCTCGGCACCGAGGTCATCGAGTACGTCGGGACCTACCAGCGCTATTTTGAACGGCATGCCCTCAACGCCCGCACCCCGGTGGAGATGCTCGATCCCGCACCGAGGGTGGTCCTGGATCCGCAGCTGGGTCTGCTGAGCATCGGCGCCTCCAGCCGGGATGCCGGTATCGTGGCGGATATCTACCGCCACACTCTGCAGATCATCCAGCGGGCGGAAAAACTCGAACGCTGGCAGGCCCTCGATGACCAGAAGATTTTCGATGTGGAGTACTGGGAACTGGAGCAGGCAAAGCTCAACCGCAGCAAGCGCGCCCCCGAGCTTCAGGGAGAGATTGCCCTGGTCACCGGCGCTACTTCAAGGATTGGTCAGGCCTGTGTCAGCACGCTGCTGCAACGGGGTGCCGCTGTGGTGGGGCTCGACCGCAACCCTGCGATCATCGAGCAATCCCCGGATAAGGGTTTTCTCGGGATTCAATGCGACGTCACCGACCGGCTTGCAGTCAAGCAGGCGCTGGAGCAAACCCTGCTGACTTTCGGCGGATTGGACATGTTGATCCTGAATGCAGACATGTTTCCAAAAAGTTGTCCGGTAGCGGAACTCGAGGACGAGGCCTGGCGTCAGGTGATGCAGGTGAACCTGGATGCCAACCTGATCCTGCTCAGAGAGTCACATCCCTATCTGGCACAGGCATCCCGTTACGGCAGGGTGGTGATCATCGGTTCGAAGAATGTGCCCGCACCAGGACAGGGTGCGGCCGCCTATTCCGCATCCAAGGCAGCGCTCAACCAATTGGCCCGGGTTGTGGCTCTTGAATGGGCACCGCAAGGCATTCGGATCAACAGTCTGCACCCGGATGCCGTATTCGATACGGGCATCTGGACACCAGAGGTTCTGGAAAACCGGGCCCGGCACTACGGCCTGTCCGTCGCGGAATACAAGAAGCGTAATCTGCTGGGGTGTGAAATATCCCGCCAGGATGTAGCGGAACTGGCCGCCGACCTGTGCGGACCGGGATTCGCCAAGACCACAGGTGCTCAAATCCCCATCGACGGGGGCAATGACCGGGTGATATGACACCCTGCTCCTGATGGAGCAGGGTGCATAAATGCCTGGCAAGGAGTGAAGGGCGAAAAGTCCTACCGGGCTCAGCAAGCTATTAAAATTCGCTCAGACACGTACCAGACAAGGTGAAATACCGCCAAACAAAACTCAATTTATTTGAGAGGCGGGGATTTCAACGCGGGATCATCCCGTCTGGGTAGAATTTCAACAGCCCGCTAGGCCTGCATCAACTTCAACTCGACACTTTCCACCATGGCCACCCCCCTGATCGGGCTGGCATTGACCGAATCGGCAAACACCTCTACCGCCTGAGGCCTGGGGAAACTTTTGCGCCAGGCCAGTCCGATACTGCGTTGGGGAGGACTACCCGCAATTGGACGGGTGGTGAGCAGTTCCCAGCAGGGGTGCTGGCCACCGACGGCCGAATCCGGAATTACGGAAATACCGATACCGCTGGCTACCATGTAGCAGATGGTTTCCAGCGACCCTCCCTCGAGACTCTTTTTGATGGTATCCCCGTTTGCGGTATGCAGACATCCCGGACAGATCCTTTTGACCTGTTCACGAAAACAGTGCCCCGGTCCAAGTAACAGCACCTCTTCCCGTTCCAGCAGTGAGACCTCAATGCTGTCCTGTGCGGCCAGCTCATGTTGGCTAGGCAACAAAACCGAGAAGGATTCGTCATAGAGCGGACGGGTGACGATGCCCGGTTCGTCATAGGGCAGGGAGACAATCACCACATCCAGTTCCCCCTGTTTGAGCTGCTCGGTCAGTACCGCGGTCACCTGCTCGCGAATAATCAGGCTCATTTCCGGCGCTCGCTGATGCAACACTGGAATCAGTTGGGGTAACAGATAGGGTCCCACGGTGGGGATGGCGCCCACCCGCAAGGGTCCGGCCAGCTGATCCACGCTCTGATTGGCCAGTTGACGAATCATCCCGACCTCTTCAAGCACCCTTTGCGCCTGGGCCACGATCCGTTCACCTGCGGCGGTGAGACTCACTTCCCCCTGACCGCGTTCAAACAACCCGACACCCAACTCCTCCTCGAGCTTTTTCACCGCCACGCTCAGGGTGGGTTGACTGACGAAACAGGCCTCGGCGGCATGTCCAAAATGCCGCTTTTGGGCAACTGCAACGATGTATCGAAGTTCATTGAGGGTCATGATCTATATTTTAGACCCAGGGATAGAAAAATTTAATAGAGATAAAAAATGTTAACACTTCAACAGAAAACAGGACCGGATATGGAATAAATTCTAAGTTTAGGACATAGAAGCAAAATATCCGTTTTAGCTTTGGCGAAACCTGAACTACTATAATGGCAGGATGATGATCCTGCTGGGGCCTGGAGAATCACATTGCTCGTCAGCTTTAAAAACCGAAAGATGAACCGCTCTATGAGTAGCCGTCCCGATGACAATTCAAACGACTTCCAGCAGTTCCCCGCTGACGGACTGAAAGTCCTGCAGATCACGGACAGCCATCTCTACGCGGATCCATCCCGATGCCTGCTGGGGATCAATACCCTGGAAACCTTCGACCAGATTCTGGCCCAATCCCTTCAGGAGACCGGCATTCCTGATCTGCTGGTGGCTACCGGCGATCTGGTGCATGACGCATCGGAAACCGGATACAAGCGCCTGCTCGGACGTTTCAAGCTGACGGAGATTCCCACCTACTGTCTGCCAGGCAATCATGATCTGCCTTCGCGCATGAAACAGCTGCTGAACCAGGACAATGTCCACTACATCCCTAGCGTACAGGCCAAGGGCTGGTCATTGATCTTCCTCGACTCCACCATTGCTGACGAGGACGGCGGAAGAATCGACGCGGAGCAGATGAATCTGCTCTCCCTGCTGCTCGAATCCCATCCTGACAAACACACCCTGATCTGCATGCATCACCACCCGCTCCCGGTGGGAAGCCAATGGATGGACACCATGGTGCTGGAAAATCCCGACTCCTTCTTTGAACTGGTCAAGCGCCATTCCCAGGTCAGGGGCGTACTCTGCGGGCATATTCACCAGAGTTTCGAAACCACTTACCAGGGTCTGAAAATCCTCGGGTCTCCCTCGACCTGTGTGCAGTTCACCGCGGGTGAAGACAACTTCTCCATCGATCCCACCCCCCCGGGATACCGCTGGTTGAGCCTGCAACCTGATGGGGAGATTCTCAGTGGCATCCGTTCGATGCCGGAGATTCCCTCGGGACTCGACCTGGCCTCCATGGGTTACTGAGCAGGCGGGGGGTCGCCTGAGGCTGAGCCATAGCCGTCTGGATGTTGGGACTGCAATCCTCAGGAGAGGCTCACCGGTATCTCCTCACCCACGGACATGGACGTACTGTCGTGGACGATGCGCAGGGCGATCACCTCAACGCCTGCCTCCCTGACCACCCGCCGGAGGGTCTCCCCGTATCCAGGATCGATCTCATCGGCCGGCGCGAAGATTTTCCCTTCGGGTCGATTCAGGGCATACACCATCACCCCCCGATAACCCTGGGCACAGGCCTCTGCCAGGGTTTCCAGATGTTTTCTGCCGCGCTGGGTCACCGCGTCTGGAAAACATAGCCGATCCTCCTGCCACAGAGTCACGTTCTTGACCTCAACCCAGGCATCGGCACATTCACCGCCATTGAGTAGAAAGTCGAACCGGGACCTGTCCCCAGCACCATTGAAGGTCACTTCCCGGCGCACCTGCGGGTATCCCCTCAATCCCTCGATCAGCCCAAGCTTCAATCCCTCCTCGATGACCGGATTGGTTCGCCCCGTGTGCACCCCGACCCACCCCTGCCCCATGTCCACCCGTTCCAGGGTCCAGGCTAGTTTTCGCTTTGGGTTGTCACTGTGGCTCAACTGCACCGGAGCCTGAGGCGCCCAGCAACCGGCCATGGATCCGGTGTTCGGGCAATGAGCGGTGACCTGTTCACCCGTATCAAGCACCACATCGGCAAGAAACCGCTGATAGCGTCTGATAATCCGTGCTGGAGTCAGAGGAGGTAGTTGCATGGCATGAATTCGACGGAAATATGGTTTGTCTGCGATTCCGATGTATTATCTTAAAAGACCCGATGAAACCGACCCGGTGATGACGAATCCGCATCATTGCCAACAGGGATTTCCCGAATCAGGTTTACATCCGGTTTTTATAATAACGACCATCCAAAAGAGGAAGCGAGCATGACACGATGGACATGGCTGGCGCTGAGCGTTCTGTCAGTGCTGAACATTCCAGCCTCTCTGGCTGACGACGGCCAGGACAGCAGGCAATTCAATTTCAATCCGGGCAATATGATGGGCGGGATGATGAACCCCATGCGCGGCATGTTCAACGGTACCGATCGGGATCGCGGCTATTACGACAATTACTACGCGAACCCTTCCTACTACGGACCACCAGGTTACCCGGGGGAATACGGCTACCCGGGCGGTGCTTATGCTCAACCCTATCCCGGCTATGCCAATGGCTACCCGGGGTATTATGCCGCACCGCAACCCGTGCCGCAGGAACTGCCCAGCGTCCGACAACAGCCGGACCGGGAACCGGCCCCGACCTATTACGAACCCCAGGAGGCGCCTCCGACCTACTGGCAACAACCCTCCAAAGATGCCTACAGCTTTCGCCCCATGGACAGCCAGCCAGACGCGGGCGGCGGCTATCCAGAAACCTCCGCACCCTACCCACAGCCGGGGACTTACACGGCGCCGCAATCCGGATACACATCCGGTTATGAGCCGATGCCTCAAGACCCTTACCAAGCAGGTTATGAATCAGCACCCGCTTACCCGGCCCCGTCCGGACCGGTTGGTGGATATAACGATCCCTACAACACCGCACCCGTCAGTCCCTATCAGGGACAAAGCTACAATGGCTACGGCGAGTCGACGGAACCGGGGCTCAAGTTCCGTCCCTTGGACCAGCCGGGATATTCACAATAGTCTCGCAAGATTGGGTTGATAACAGGGGGGCGCCCCTGTTTCAACTCACCGCAAACTGGCTGTATCCCTGGTAGTCCATCACTTCACAGGAGATTCCACTGACCCGAGCATTGGCCGGTCCCTTGCGCAACCATTCCCGCAACTCGTCCACGGCGGAAACCGGACCGCAGGCTACCACTTCCACACGCCCATCGAGCAGGTTTTTTGCATAGCCCTTGAGTCCCAGTCTTTGTGCCTCGTGCTTGGCCGAGGCCCGAAAAAACACGCCCTGCACCCGTCCAGCAACATAGCAACGGATACATATCTGATTCTGAACCGGGCCATCACTCATCCTGCATCCTCAACACCGCCTTTTCACCGGCACGCAGCATCAGGTCTTCGGGGAGATCGAATTGCGCCTCAAGGGTATAACTCGCTCCGTTGACGTCACGTTCCACAGGCTGCAGGCCAATCATGGACAGCTGGCCATCCAGCCACCGGCCACGCACACCCACTTGCACCCGAGCACCCGTTTTCAATTCAGCGGCGCCCTTCTCATCGATCCGGCTCACCACCTTCATACGCCCGGTTTCGCACAGGCTGAGCAGAAGGGTCGCCTGGATGCGGTTGATCACCGCTTGACCGGATTGGACGAAAATCTGTTCGACAATACCGTCAAAAGGAGCTGCAATCCGGCTGTATTCCCGGTCGAGACGCACCTTGGCCAGCTCCGCATCGGCTTTACGGAAGGCCGCATCGGTTCGTGCCGCCTCGATCTCCGCCAGCTTGCGTTCATGGTCCGAAAGCAATGTCCTGTCGTACAGTTCCAGAGATCGATCCAGCTCGCGCCGGGATTCGTCCTTCTCCTGGGATGTAGCCTCCACTCGGGACTCAGCGGCCGCCAAGCGGGCCTGGAAAAGCCGTTGATCGAGTTCGATCAAAACCGTTCCCCGGGTCACCCTGTCACCGACGTTCACGTTAACATGACCGATCATGCCGCTCACGGGGGTACTCAACTCCACCCGCTGCACCCAGTCGGTGACCGCCTCCAGATCCCGGGCCACTAGTTGCCCGCTGAACAGCAGACAGATGATCAACAACCCCTTCATGATTCCCCCCCCATTATTGCGTTTCCCGTGACGCCTCCGCCGGTTCCAGCAGGCCGCCGGTCAGTGCATCCAGTCGCGCTTGTGTCAATTGTATTTGGTATAGATTCCGGGCCCGCTCGTACTGGACTGCGGCTATCTGGGTCATGGAGTCTCCCAAATCCGAAGCCATATCCAGATCATAGAGGGTACGGCTGCGATCCAGGTAGAGATCCTGATAGTCCCCCTTGACCTGCAAACCCTCGCGTTCCACATTCAGCTCCTGCAATGCCATCCAATCATCCAGCAACTGTTGTCGCAAAGCCATCTCGTAGGATGACAGCTCGGCCTGTTTCTGCAGCACCGTGGCACGTTGCTCGGCCACCCGGGCATCGATCCGACTGCCCTGATAGAGTGGCCACTCGAACACCAGGGCCGCAGTGAGCGGATCGCGTCCGCCCAGCTCACGTTTGTAAGCCGCGGCTTCCAGCTCCGCCCGGATCACCGGATTACCCTCTGCCTCATGGGCCCTGAGCTGCTTTTCCGCCGCCTGCAGTTCGGCCCGCAGGGCCTTGAGACGGGGATTCTCCTGCAGAGCGCGGTCGATCAACGGCTCCACCTCCTGGGCAATACCGGCAGGTTCGAAAACCGGTGCGACCAGATTGGCTGGCAGATCTCCAGGCCGGTTCAGGACAATTGCCAGCTGCGACCGGGTGATCCGCTGACGGTTTCGACTCAAGCTGAGTTTGCGCCTCGACTGCTGATAAGCGGTTTCAAGCTCCAGCAGATCGATATCGGAAACCTTACCCAGTTCCTGCTTCGCCCGTGCCCGGTCGAAACGGATGTAATCAATGGAGAGTGCTTCGTTATCCCGGGCGAATTCCAAATCCGCAAGCAGCACCGCAAAGTAGCGCTCCATGACATCCAGTCGTCGTTGCTGACGCACCTCCACCAGTTGCCAGCGCTGTGAGTCGAGTCCTGCCTGTGCGGCTTCCCGGGCATGTGCGGTACGCCCAAAGTCATAGAGCTGTTTGCTCAGATTGATCCGCGCGAGGCTGTCGTTGCGGGTTTGATAATAGGCGATATCAGAGGGTTCGATGGCGCGTAATTCAGCCGACAGGGAAAGATTGAAATCATCCGTCGCGTCGGCCTGCTGCCTGCGCGCCTCGGCCTGGGCGAGGGAGGCGTCCACGGAGAGGCGGTCCGGGTGTGCCTCATCGGCCAGGGATAGCGCAAATTCGAGGGTCAGAGGCGACGGCAGCGGCTCCGCCATGGCATCCGCCATGAAGAGCGGAACAAACAACAATGCGAGCCATCGCAGAATTCGTTTATTGGATCCCACTCTCAAAACAGCCGGTTCTCTCATGGGTTTGAGGCCGCACTCTTTTTAGCTCGTTTGTATTCGTCCACCACGAATTCCCCCAGCCAGAGGAACTCCCTGGCATCATTGGTCGCACCAGTGAATTTTGTGATCAGCTTGCCATCGAGATCGAAGAAGCCGAATACCGGAGTCGCCCTGACCTTGAACTGCTTGAAGGCGAAGTCTTTCTCTTTCATGGCTTGTCCCTGAAAGTCTGTGATCTCCACATCTCCCTCCACATCCACCGCATAGATCAGGAAGTGCTCCTTGAAATAGTCCTGGACCTCCACCTGGTTCAGTACCCGGGTTTTCATGCGATGGCAAAATGGACATTCGTCCATTTCGAACATGATCAATATGCCCTGCTTGCCCTCGTCCCGGGCCATCTGCAGTTCATCTTTGAAATTGCCCAGAAACTGATCGAAGAAGTAGCTGCCAGGATCCCGGGTGGCCGCATTCGCGGAACCCAGAGTGAGGCAGAGTAGAATCAGCAGCAGTTTGAATCGGGACATCACTTTCCTCGTTATTCGGTCGTGTTATTGATGAATGACTCGAGATCTTCCACCGTTACAGGTCCCACCTGGCGGGCCACCGGCTCACCCTTGGGATTTACCAGAAACGAAGTCGGCAAACCGGGGATGCGCCCCAGTTCCGTACGCGCTGCCGGCTCCGTCATCAGGATCGGGTAACTCAGGAACTGCTCGTCGACGAAGGCCTTCAGGCGCGGCGGATCGATGCGCTCCATTGCCACCCCAAGGACCACAGCACCTTTATCCTTGTGGTTGTTGTGAAAAACCTCCAATTCCGGCAGTTCTTCCCGACACGGCGGACACCAGGTGGCCCAGTAGTTCACCAGCACCCATTTGCCCCGGTAATCCGATAACCGATAGGTTTTGCCGTCCAACCCCTTGAGCTCAAAATCAACCGGCTCGGCCAGTACAGTTTGCGCGCTTAACAAAATGCCAAGCAGGAAAACATAAACGGGGGATTTTAAATGGGGCATATTTCTCTCCAAAATAACATATAGTGGAACTGAGAAGTAGCCGCTTCAGACAACCATTCTCAGTCGAAATTCCTATCTGTGCAATTGAGGTAAACCTTAATCCGCAGTGCCAGAGCAAACCCGCATTTCAGGAACAAACCTCATGAATTAACCGGCGCACAGCACCCCGTCCATCCCCCACAGCGTCACAGCCGGCTCAACAAAGATTCAGAGACATGCGAATATGTTATTGTATTTATTGAAATATCCGGTGTTCGCAAATACCTGATACCATCATCATATTTACTGCTCAATTACTGAGCAAGTTCAGGGCCGTTTTTACCCCGCCCGCTCACAGAACTTTGGTGATATAGTTTCTCATCGCTGACCGCTGCCAGGGACGCTGATGCTTGCGAGGAACCCATACAATCAATCACGGCAGCGGATATCCGGAGGACAAGGAGACAGCCGTGCGCTTAACCCACAAACAATGCACATCATCTGGCATAGCACCCAACATTTCTCTGCTTGATTGCCCCGTATTTTCATATCGGTCGGATAAATTCCAACCTGCCGTTTCCGACGTATCGATCTTACCCATATCCCATTGCATGACTGGACGCTGACCGTTACGAGCATGTTTGATTTCTTTACCCACCGCACCCCCACTCCGCGTCAACAACTGTTCACGGTGCCCCAGGCGGACCCGTTTGAAAACCCGCTCGTGGAGACCGAACCCGACCCCCTGCGTCAATGGGCCACCGCGCTGCCATTCGCCAATCCCCAGCAACTCGCGGAGAGTATGATCACCCATCTGGGACGCCTGAACCGGTTCCCAAAGCCGGTCAAGAAGCGCACTGAACTGATGGAAATATACGCTACCCCCGCACTGCGTCTGGTGCACGGACTGAATCAGCGCAAGGGTCAGGCTCCGCTGGCGCAGATACGCCGGGTCATGCAGGAGATGGGTTACGGTTATTGCCATGTTGCGAACGACTGTCTGAGTAACAAGGCCAACCGCAAAAACCTCACCCAGATGAGTCACAGTATCTACTATGCGATCAAGTACTTTCTATTCGAGTATCTGCTCGCCTGTGAGGACTTCGATTGTCGTTGCGGCAACATCTATCGCCAGATCTCCCGACTGATGACCTTCGCCATGGAGCAGGACCTGCACCTGCACCTGCAGAGCGTCGATGACAAGGATCAGCTCCACCCGGAACGCGCCACCATCGCGCACCTGTACAACCGTTTCATGCTGATGATGCTCCTCGACCCCTGCCACCTACAGGAGGGTGAGCCCAGAATCTGTTTTGACTACCTTGACAGCGTCGCAAGCGAGGCGCGCTTCATACACGCTCCACAGGATTCAGCCACGACCGGCCTGTATGTGGTCGACCGGCTGGGGGAAGTACCACCCTACCTGTTTCACCCGGATGCACTCGAAACCCTGGAACAGGCACGCTTCGTACTCTATGACATTGGACCGGTCAGCCAGATGCTGCATCAACAACTCAGACACCTGGAGAAATCTGAGCAGGCCAAACCGGAAAGCTTTACAAAACTCAATCTCCGGGAGATCAACAACCTTCTGGCGCGCATGCTCAAGTCCTGGCATATTCGTCTGAAACGGGACAGTGAGCGCTTCAATACCTCGGGTGAGGTGATGATCTGGATCGGGGTACCCCAGGTGCATGCCTATCTGGCAGGCGGCACCCCGCAGCACGAATTCGAAGATCAAGAGATCACCATGAGCCAGCCCATGGGCATGAACACGCTCGCCCCCCTGGACTCTGGCCATCAAATCACCGCACGTCGCAGTAATCAGAGCCGATTCGGGGTGGCATTGCACCTGCCCCGATCAGCCTCCAGCATGCCGCTGATTGGTGAATTGATTCTGCTCTCCGGCCACTCCAGCCGGCAAGGCAGCGAATGGAAGATCGGGGTGGTCAAGAGAGCCTCAAAAACCGAAGACGAGCGCATTGAAATCGGCGTGCAGTTTGTCGACGGCAAGATCGAACCCATCACCCTGAGCATCGCCCACAGTCGTCAGGACGATCAGGTGGTCAAGGACCACCCGGGTATATTCATCGACCAGGATCACACCCACCGGAGTTCCCTGATCGTTCCCAAGCACTTCTTCGTCATCGGCCAGCAGTACCGGGTCGAGGAGATGGTGCCTTCACCCAGCATTACTCCATTGCAACTGCTCGAGACCACCACCCGTTTCGAACGCTTTCGCATCAAGAGCGTTTAACCGCCCGCTCGGGAGCGATTCGCTGCCCGTCAGAGCAGTTCCTCCAGAGGCCTGTCCATGCCTTCGCGAAGATCCCCGTTCAGCCCCTGAAGCAGGTTCTTCAGGGATTCCGGGATCTCATCCAGGGAATCGTCCGCAGGCAACACATAGTGGGCGGATTGATAGAGGTCGCTCAGCGTGACCTGGCGAAGATCCCGGGCGAGCACCCATCCCTTCTCTTCGGAGCGCAGCACCAGATTTGCTAGCCTGAGTTGGTTGAGCACCTTCTCAACCCGTTCTTCGGTGGCCCGCGGGATGCGTTCCAGCAATGCCCGGGTGCCGAGCGCGCATCCATCACGCTGGGATTTGCGCAACTCACCCAGCAGACGCAGGGCCAACAGAAAGTCCCCTCCCCGTTGATTCATTCTGGTCTGCCAGTTCTCCCGATAGATTCCCAGGCAGTAGGTGAACTCCGCACCCAGCAGGGTCACCATCCAGGAGAGATAGATCCAGATGAGAAAGATCGGTACCACGGCCACCGCCCCATAGATCGCCTCGTAGGTGGGAAAGGTGGTGACGTAAAGGGCAAACCCCCGCTTCGACACCTCGAACAGGGTCGCTGCCAATAGCCCTCCGGCCAGGGCGTGTCGCCAGGGCACGCTGCGGTTCGGCACCAGGGCATAGAGCAGGCTGAACGCCATTGTGGAGAGAATCACCGGCATCAGGCTGAGCAGCCGGGAACGCACCTGGGCCACCGCTTCGGCCTGGTCCAGAAACGGGATCGAAACCAGGTAAGAGGTTCCCGCCACGCTGATCGCGATGAGGATCGGCCCCAGGGAGAGAATCGCCCAGTACACCGTGAACTGGGCCAGTGCGGAGCGGCGCTTGCGCACATGCCAGATGGTATTGAACGCCTTGTCGATGTTGTTCATCAACAGCAAGGCCACCACGATCAGCATGCCAAACCCGACTCCGGTGAGTTTTCCCGCCTTTTGGCTGAAATCCCGCAGGTATTGTTGCACGACCTCTGAGGCCGCCGGGACGAAATTCTGAAACAGGAAGTTCTCGATCTGCTCCGACATGCGATCCGATGCGGGAAACACCGAGAACAGCGCCAGCGCCACGGTCATCAGTGGCACCAGCGACAGCAGCGTGGTGTAGGTCAGCGCTGCCACATGCTGCACACCACCGTCGGCCGTGAAGTGGTGCAGCACCAGTTTCAGGAAGGGCGGAATATGCCGGGCCCAAGAGAAATACCGCGCCCGGAGGGTCTTCTGATTCACCTGTATCGCTCCTTACGATCATCTGCGGAATTTGCCGGCGAGTAGAAAATTCCGTTCATCCGGCGGGCAGTGGAGTCAACCCCACTGCCTGGATACAATGACGCCCTGAAAACCGACATCCGTGGCCATTGTCGCACGCTCCCCGGGGATGCGGACAGCGATCGCCGCATAACCTTTCAACAGGCAGGCTCAGGAAATTCACTCGGATGAGTATGAGACAAGGCGAAAAGCACCTAAAAAGCGTAATTTACAGGAGTAAATGAGCATTTTGAGGCAGCTTTCAACCCAGGATCGTACCCTCCGATTAAAAATTCAACAGCCCGCAAGGCAGCCTAACCATGAGTATCGAAATCTATCATAACCCCCGCTGCAGTAAATCGAGACAGACCCTCCAACTGCTTCAGGAGCAGGGCGTCGAACCCGAAATCGTGGAATACCTGAAGACCCCACCGGACCGCAAAACCCTGGAGGAAATCCTGGACATGCTGGGACTGGAACCCCGGGACCTGATGCGCAAGAAGGAAGCAGAGTATAAATCCGAAGGCCTGGACAATCCCAAGCTGACCCGCAAGCAGCTCATCGATGCGATGCATCGCGCACCCCAAGCTGATCGAGCGCCCGATCGTCATCAAAGACGGCAAGGCGGCCATCGGCCGGCCACCCGAAAAGGTGCTGGAACTGCTTTGAGTCACGACTCTCAGGTTCGATAAAAAAGACACACTCCAACGAACAAGTTTTCTCACAGGAATACCCATGGCAGAAGTTCTGATTCTCTACTACAGCCGGCATGGCGCCACCGCTGAGATGGCCCGGTTGATGGCACGGGGCGTCGAGGAAGTCAGCGGTGTCAGCGCCCGGCTGCGTACCGTTCCCGAGGTCTCCACGGTCTGCGAGGCCACGCAAGACAGTGTCCCGGACGAAGGTGCCCCGTATGTCAGCGTGGCTGACCTGGAAACCTGTGACGGTTTGATCCTGGGCAGTCCCACCCGGTTCGGCAACATGGCAGCGCCGATGAAGCATTTTCTCGACACCACCAGCACCCTCTGGATGGGGGGCAAGTTGATCGGCAAACCGGCCTCGGTATTCACGTCCACATCCAGCCTGCACGGGGGCCAGGAAAGCACCCTGCTTTCGATGATGTTACCCCTGCTGCACCACGGCATGCTGCTGATGGGCATCCCATACAGCGAAACTGCCCTGCTGCACACCCAGAGCGGAGGCACCCCATACGGCGCCAGCCATCTGGCGGGCAAGGACAGCCGGCAACCGATCACGGAGGATGAAAAACGGATCTGCAAAACCCAGGGCCGCCGGATGGCAGAGACCGTGCTGAAGCTCGCGGGACATGCCTGAACGCCATGCCGGCGCAACTGCCACTTAGCCTGAGCATCCGTCCCCGGGTGGATTTTTCCCACTTCATTCCCGGGCGCAATGGGGAGGTTATCTCCCGACTGCGGGTCATGCAGGACCCTTTCCTCTATCTATGGGGGGAATCGGGATGTGGCAAAAGCCATCTGCTGCAGTCCGCCTGTCAGCATACTCAGGGGGAAGGCGGTCAGGCCGCCTATCTGCCGTTCAAAGCGGAACCGCAGCTGGCCCCGGAAATGCTTGACGGGTTGGAGCGTTTTCAACGGGTGTGTCTTGACGACCTGCAACGGCTGGCCGGACACCCGGAGTGGGAACGGGCCGTATTCAACCTGTTCAACAGCTTGCGGGAACGCGGCGCGCAACTGGTGGTGGCCAGTGACCGCCCCCCCGCTCGCTTGCAGATCCAGTTGGCCGACCTGGCCTCACGTCTCACCTGGGGCCCCTGCTACCACCTGATACCCTTGAATGACGAGGAGCGCTTGGAACTGCTGCTGCGCAGTGCGCAGAGCCGGGGACTCTCGATGAGTGTGGAAACCGCGAGTTTCCTGCTCCAGCGCATTCCCCGGGATATCCATTTCATTACCATCCTCGTGGACCGACTGGATCAGGCCTCCCTCGCGGCACAGAGACGGCTGACCATCCCGTTTGTGCGGGAAATCCTGAAACTCTGAAAGGCTATACTAAGTCGAATCACTAACCACCTGCCCTACCCATGCGGGAGGAAGCCGGGTTGAGCGTTTACTCAAAGGAACAGATACATGACCACCATGCAGCAAAACATCCAGGACAAACTCCAGGCCAGCTTCTCACCCCTGCACCTGGAGGTGATCAATGAGAGCCACAACCACAATGTGCTGGAGGGCAGCGAATCCCACTTCAAGATCGTGCTCGTGAGCGAGGCCTTCGAGGGCGAGAAACTGATCGCCCGCCATCGCCAGGTGAACAAGGTACTGGCGGAAGAATTGCAGGGGGGTATTCACGCCCTGGCCCTGCACACGCTGACCCCCGAGGACTGGTTCAATCACGGAGGTACGGTGCGCGAATCCCCGGAATGCCTGGGTGGATCGAAACAGACCTCCTGATGTTTGACTGGCTTGGCCGGCTCCTTTACCTGCCGATCCAGCGCCCCCCGGAGCAGCAGCGGCCGTTGGATGAGGCGGCCTGCGGCCTGATTCTCTATACTCTGCCCTGGTGCGGATACTGCGCCCGGGTACGCCGGGTGATCCGCCGTCTGAATGTCCCCATCGAACAGCGCAATACCGCAAAGAACCCGGAGTGGGAGCGGGAATTGCGGCGCGGGGGTGGCAAAATGCAGGCACCCTGTCTGAGGATCGAGCACCCGGATGGTGTGGATTGGCGTTACGAATCCGACGAGATTATCCGATTCCTCTACCAGCGTTTTTCACCCACAGGAGCAGACACCCGGTCCTCAAGGTGAATGCCTGGAATCCTGAAAACCACTCAGCCCTGACGGTCCAGGCCGCAGGCCTGGTTCCCCGGCACGGCGACATCAATCAAGCGGGGCTTGTCCAGCTCCATTCCTTCCATGATCCGGATATAGTCCTCGCGGCTCCGGCCGCCACCCAGCCTCGGATTGAAGCGTTTTTCCTCCCCGATGGTACTGCATGTAAAGCCATGGTAGTCATGGGCGGGATACACCAGGGTCTCGTCCCCCAGGGTGAATAACCGGCCGGTGATCGAATCGTAGGATCGGGCCGCGTCCCCGGACTGGAAATCGGTCCGTCCACTGCCGTGTATCAGCAGGATGTCACCGGTGAATACCGCGCCTTCGGCCAGGTAGCAGATGTCCGTGTCCGTATGCCCCGGTGTGTAGAGCACTCCCAGATGCTGAGACCCAAGGGGAATCCGGTCGTCATCATTCAGCTTGATATCCGGACAATCACTGCCCACCCGGCTGTGCACCCCCACCTTGCAACCCAGGCGTTCACGCAGCAGGCCGCCGGCCGTGATGTGGTCCGCATGCACATGGGTCTCCAGGGCATACTTCAACTTCAGATCCAGTTCCCGTATCAGCTGCAGGTCCCGTTCAAGCTGATCCCGCACCGAGTCGATGATGGCGGCTTCACGGGTATCTTCGTCCCATACCAGGTAGGTGTAGGTGCTCGATCCTGCGTCGAACAGTTGTCGGATTTTCATGATGTGCCAGCCTCTCGATCGTGGTGATTCAGTGATAGCACAAAGGTGGGCCCGGATGGCTGGGATTCAACCCGGCACAGTTCGCGGAATTGTCAGGTAATGGCAGATCAACAGGCGCGGGGTCTCAGGCTTCACCCGCAGCAATGCGGGTGAAGCCTTCATTGACGAGGTCAGTGTGATCGGGTGTAAGCGGAATGCTCAGCCTTCGTCGATACCTTCCGTGACCGGGTTGTGAATGATCTGGTGCAGACGGCTCCCCGGTACCACGGAGTGGAGCACATTCGGATCCTGCCGCTCGATTTCACGCATGAGCTGATCGTACTGCCGTTCTGTTTCGAGTATTTGACGTTCGTAACCGGACATGATGGATCTCCTCTGTAGAGTACAAAACTGAGGCAATGGTGCCTCATTACCCATCAGCCTAGGCATGAATGGGCAATTTGTCTAGTACATTTTCTTGTATTTTATCGAATCATCGCTATCATTGGTCATTATGTACTATACAAATATCGTGACCCAACGATGAAGATTGCCGCCATAGGTAGTGGCATCAGCGGCCTCTCCGCCGCCTGGCTGCTGAACAAAGAGCATGCCGTGACTCTCTACGAAGCCGCGGATTATCTGGGCGGTCATACCCACTCTGTGGAAGTGGAACTGGACGGTTTCCGGCATCCTGTGGATACCGGTTTTCTGGTCTACAACGACCTGACCTACCCCAACCTGCGTCAGCTGTTCAACCTGATCGGTGTGGAAACCCACGAGACCGAGATGACCTTCAGCGTCAACCTCCCGGAGAGCGACCTGGAGTGGGCCGGCGCAAATCTTGGCACCCTGTTTGCCCAGAAACGCAATCTCATGCGCCTTTACTACTGGCGCATGCTTAGCGAGATTCTCAAGTTCAACAGGAATGCGGAACGTCGCCTGGCCTGGTCGGAGCCACGCCGCCTGTCCCTGGGACATCTGCTCAACAGTGAGGGCTATTCCGAGTCCTTTCGCAATGGTTATCTGCTGCCCATGGCGGCGGCGATCTGGTCCTCATCGCCCGAGGATATTCTGGATTTTCCTGCCAGCACCTTCCTCCGGTTCTGCATCAATCACCGGCTGCTGCAGATCACCGAGCGGCCCACCTGGCGAAGCCTCGTGGGAGGCGGAAAGGAGTATGTCAAACGTCTCGCGGAATCCCTCGATGTGCGTCTGGGACAGGCAGTTGTCGGCGTGACCAGGGACTCCCTGGCAGCCCGGGTGAGCACACAGCACGCCACCGAGGAGTACGATGCAGTCATCCTTGCCACCCACGCGCCGGACAGCCTGCGCATCCTGCAGGATGCCTCGGAACAGGAAAGTGATGTGCTGGAGGCGTTCAGCTACCAGCCAAACCGGGCGGTCCTGCATTGCGACACCCGTTTCCTGCCGCAGAGACCCAGCCTCTGGTCTGCCTGGAACTACCTGTCCACCCAGGATGAACAGAACTCGGTTTGCGTGACCTACCTGCTGAACCGGCTGCAGCGGCTGCCTTTCAACACTCCGGTGATGGTTACCCTCAATCCACCGAAACATCTGGAACCGGAAAACCAGCTGGGTTGCTACCACTACGATCATCCGCTGTATGACCAGGCCGCAATCGACGCTCAAGCCCGACTATCCCGAATTCAGGGATCCAACCGGGCCTGGTTCTGCGGCGCCTGGGGGGGTTACGGATTCCACGAGGATGGCCTGAAGTCCGCATTGCGGATCATCCCCGACTTCGGTGTGGAGGCCCCATGGCAAGTCGTCTTATGAGTCGCCTGGTGATCGGTCGGGTCATGCACCGCCGGCGTCAGCCCTTCAGCAACAAGTTCGTTTATCCGGTGTTTTACCTGTTACTCGACCTGAATGAGCTGGCGCAGCTGAACAATGGCGTGTTCGGGGTCAATCGCCACAGGCCCCTCGCCTTCCACTTCAGGGACTACGGCGACGGCCGGGATCCCCGCCTGTGGGTGCGTGAATACCTCATGTCCCACGGTATTTTCGACTGTGGCGGCAAAATCTGGCTGCAGACCTTACCCCGGGTATTCGGCTACCTGTTCAACCCTGTGAGTTTCTGGTACTGCCACCGTTCTGACGGCCAGGTGGGCGCCATCATTGCCGAGGTCAACAACACCTTTGGTGAACACCATTGCTACCTGCTGAGACCGGACGCCCAGGGGGAATTCCAGCAGGTCACGGCCGAGAAGCGTTTCTACGTTTCACCGTTCTACCCGGTCAGCGGCGGTTACCGTTTCAAGTTCAACCTGGACCTCGACTGCCCCAGAGTCAGCATCGACTACTTCGACCAGGGCACCCTGCAACTCAACACCGCAGTGTGGGGACGTTCCCAGACCTGGAGCAGCAGGGCCCTGCTCAAGGCGCTGTTGAGACAACCCCTGCTGACCCTGGGAGTGACCCTGCGCATCCATTGGCAGGCCCTGAAGCTTTGGCACAGGGGACTGTCCCTGGTCAGAAGACCCCGGGACCCGGATCACACCCCCGAATATCTCCCATGAACACACCCATCGACAGAGACCCAAGCGGGACCCACCCGCGTCCCCTTGAAACCAGTCGAGGAACCTTGAGATGAACAGCCTCACCCAAACCATGACTCCCCCGTCCGCACCCTGGACCGTACGGCCGCTGCTGCGGGTACTGGAGGGTATCCGCACGGGCACCCCGAAACTGATCACCCCGGAAGGCCTGACACTGCGTTTCGGCAACGGCGGCGACCCCAGTGCCGAGTTGCGTCTGAAAGACTGGTCCTGTCTGCGCACCCTGTTCCGATCCGGCGACCTGGGTCTGGCCCAGTGCTATCGGGACGGACGCATCGAAACCGATAACCTCACCGCCCTGCTGACACTGGCCTTGCGAAACATGGCGGCACTGCAACCGGCCATGCGGCGCAATCGCCTGTTCGACCTGATCTATCGCATGCGTCATCGCTTGCGCCGCAACACCCGGCGCGGCAGTGCCCGCAACATCGAGGCCCACTATGACCTGGGCAACGACTTCTACGCCTGCTGGCTGGATGACTCCATGACCTACTCGAGCGCCTGCTTCGACAACGACATGCGCGAGCCTCTGACGATCGGTCAGGCCCGCAAATATCGGCAGATGCTGCAACTCAGCGGCGCTGAATCCTCTGCTCGGGTCCTGGAGATCGGCTGTGGCTGGGGCGGATTCGCCGAGTACGCCGCGCGCCGGGACATCGATGTGACCGGAATTACCCTGTCACCCCGACAACTCGAATATGCCCGCCAGCGCATCCAACAGGCGGACCTTGATGATCGTGCCCGGTTTGAATTGCGGGACTATCGGGACCTGTCCGGGCGCTATGACCACATCGTCTCGATCGAGATGCTGGAAGCAGTGGGCGAAGCCTATTGGGACACCTACTTCAGTAAACTGCATGCTTTGCTGAACCCTGGGGGGCGGGCCGCGATCCAGACCATCGTCATCGACGACGAGCATTTCGAAAACTACCGTCGCAGCACCGATTTCATCCAGCAGTACATCTTTCCCGGCGGAATGCTGCCCTCCCCGGGGATGATCCGTAAACTCGCCCGGCGTCACGGCTTCAGCATCGAAGGCATGGCCCGTTACGGTCATCATTACGCTGAGACTCTGCGCCGCTGGTGCAAGCGCTTCGACCGGGAACAGACCATACTCACCGAACAGGGCTTCGACGCGTCGTTTCAGCGGCTTTGGCGCTTCTACCTGAGCTACTGCGAAGCCGGTTTTGACGAACAGCGCATCGATCTGCTGCAGTTTGCCCTGGTGAAGGAGTCTGAGTGATGGCCGGTCGACCGCTCACCGGTCTGCTGCTTGCGCTGACGCTGCTCGCATCGGAGGTTCAAGGATCGGGACAATCCGCTCCGGAAACCCGGGAGATGCTCCAGGTAGGCAGTGGCGCGCTGAGCTGGTGGGGTATTCCGCTGTACGAGGCCACCCTGTTGGCGCCCCTGGGTGAATTCCAGGCCGAGGGTCCGTATGCCCTGCAGCTGACCTACCGTCGCAACTTCAGCCGCAGCCAACTGGCCCGGGCCACCCTCGACGAAATCGAGCGGATGCGCGGAACCCGCGGTGACCGGGAGCGGCTGATCTCACGTTTCGAGGCACTCTTCGCCGATGTCACACCGGGTGATCAGTTACTGGGTGTGCATCTGCCCGGCGAGGCTGCGGTGTTCTACGGGCCAGACGGCTACCTGGGACGCCTGGATGATCCGGAACTGGCCAGCGCCTTCTTCGAAATCTGGCTGGCACCCGGGAACCGGAACTGCGCCAACGCCTGCTGGGGACTGCGCAGTGACCAAGCGTGAGTATCTTGCCTATGGATTACTCGGCATGCCTCTGGCAATGGCCGCCCTGCCGGTGTACATCCATACGCCTCACCTGTACGGGGACGAGTTGGGACTGGGGCTGGCCCTGACCGGGGCGATCCTGTTGCTTACACGAATCGTGGACACCCTCCAGGACCCCTGGCTGGGGCGCCTGGCGGACCGCTGCAGCACGTTTCCGGGGGCTGGTCACTGCTGGCATCGGCTGCCACGCTGAGCCTGATGATCGCTTATCTCGGTCTGTTCAACCCGCCTCTGGAGGCAGGTACCGGCCTGGCGATCTGGTTCGGTTTGTGCCTGGTGGTGGTCTACACCGCCCACAGCGCCCTCAACATCGCCTACCTGGCCTGGGGTGCGAATGTCAGCGACGACAGCTGGGTACGCACCCGACTGGTGGCTTACCGGGAAGCCTTCTCCATTGCCGGGGTAGTTCTCGCCAGTGTATTGCCGATGCTGTTCAGCAACTGGCTGCAGACCAGCCGGCCCTGGCTGATCTACAGCGGAGTGTTCGCCCTGATCCTCACAGGCTCGGTCTGGACATTGCTCAAGCTCGCCCCGAGACCGCACATCAGTGACCTGACACCATCGGGCTGGCTGCAACCCCTCAGACATGCCCCGTTTCGAAAGCTCGCTTCCCTGTTCCTGCTCAACGGCCTGGCAGTCGCCCTGGCCGGGACCCTGTCTCTGTTCTATATCGCGGACGTACTGCAGCTCGAGGCGTACAGCGGTCTGTTTCTCGCCCTCTATTTTGTCAGTGGCGCCGCATCCCTCCCCCTGTGGCTGAAACTCTCACAACGCATCGGCCGCACCCGGGCCTGGGCGCTCAGCGCCCTTATGGCCATCGCGGGGTTCATCTGGGCGGTGCAACTCGGTCACGGGGACGCACTGCCCTATGCCATCGTCTGCCTGCTATCCGGTCTCGCCCTGGGGGCCGACCTGGCCCTGCCGGCGGCGATTGCCGCGGACATCATCCCGCCCCGGGAACGTGGCCGCAGCGCCGGGTATTTCGGTATCTGGAGCCTGATCAACAAAGGCGTGCTGGCCCTGACGGCCGGTTTGGGCCTGCCGCTGCTGGCCGGGTTTGGCTATCAGCCCGGGGGCACCGACGGCCTGTTTGCCCTGGCCCTGTTCTACGCAGGACTGCCCTGCTTCATCAAGCTGATCACCGCCGCTCTGCTGGTTCGCTGGCGGCACTCACTGGAGGTTGAATATGCCGTATAAGCACATGCTGCTGCTCAGCGCGTTGACTCTGAGCGGATGCTCAGGCATCGAGGTCACCCGTTATCAGGCGGAGCGCCCGGAACTGCGTCTCGAAGAGTACTTCAATGGCACCCTGGACGGCTGGGGACAATTCCAGAAACGGGACGGCAGCGTGCTCAAACGCTTCAAGGTCAAGGTCGATGCCCGTTGGGAAGGTGACCAGGGTATCCTCGATGAACATTTCGAATACAGTGACGGCACCCGGCAACAGAGGGTCAAGCGAGTCTTCGATCTCATGAAAGATTTTGGGACATCCAAGTCCACCAAAATCGATTCGATCTTTGACAGCCTATTAGTGCCCC
>JBEVVH010000026.1:0-24967 GCA_040507245.1 Candidatus Thiodiazotropha sp. | reverse complement strand
CGGGGCACTAATAGGCTGTCAAAGATCGAATCGATTTTGGTGGACTTGGATGTCCCAAAATCTTTCATGAGATCGAAGACTCGCTTGATGGTCAACCAGCAGAGGGAGTTTCATAATCTGGGTTCGGTGCAGATGGATGAGCGGCTGCACAATGCGGCACTCAGCTACTCACAGTCCATGGCCGACTATAACTATTTCAGTCACACTGCCCTGGCGGACCCGGATATCGGCAGCACTCCTGGTGAGCGGATTCGGGAGGCTGGATACGACTACACCCGTTACGGTGAGAATATCGCGGCAGGGCAGGGCAGGGCAGGGCAGGGTCGGGCGGCTCCGAGCTACACAACCCCCTCGCCGGCCATCGATGCGGCTCACGATGTCATGTACGGCACGGAAGACTTCAACGAAATCAATGATTTTTTCACCACCAACTACAGCATCACCGCCTCCGGCTGGGATACCCTCGGCCTCGGTGTGAGCGGGGCAGAATGGGATGCCTGGTACACGGCGCAGGATGGGTCCGGAGGGTGGATGGGCAGTGCCGGTCATCGCAATACCATTCTGAATGGACTGCTCGACGACATTGGTGTGGGATACGTTTTTGAAGCGGATGATCAGGCGCCGATTCTGTTGGATGGGGGAAATGTTTTTAACCGACCCCTCTACACCTACTGGACCCAGGAGTTCGCCTCTGGGGATTCCCTGGCACCTTCACCGGTACCTTTGCCAGCCGCCTTCTGGCTATTGGGCTCCGGATTGCTCGGTCTGATCGCGGTGGGCAGGCGGAAACCCCTGAACCAGTTCGGTGAGGTGTAGATTTTCGGGGAATCCTACTGAATGATCGGGGCTAGGGGGGTGTGCCAGGGTAGCAATCCTGGCCCTGCTCCAGGACCCGCTCTTCCCAGTCAGATCTCTGGCATAAAAAAACCGGCTTGCGCCGGTTTCTTTATGCTCGTAATCCGAGATTGGCCTACATGGCTTTGATCTGGACATTCAGGCGGCTCTTATGACGGGCAGCCTTGTTTCTGTGGATCAGTCCTTTGTTCACCGCACTGTCGATGACCGGTACGGCCTGCTTGTAGGCTTCAACGGCGCCCTCTTTGGAACCGGCTGCGATCTGCTTGGACACCTTTTTCACAAAGGTACGCAACTCGCTGCGTTGCGCCTGGTTGAGGGCGCGGTGCTTATCGGCTTGACGGGCGCGTTTTCGAGCTTGGGCTGAGTTGGCCAAGGTTCTCTCCTGAAGACACTATTAATTCGAAGGGTGCGGATTCTCTCCAATATTGCGGCGTCTGTCAACTGCCGCATCTCGTGCGTGCGCAGCGGACTGTTCGGAGGATGGGGTTAAGCGCTATCATCCGGCTGCCGGGAAGGGCATTTTACCGGGTGATCCTGTCAGGGGGTTGAGTACCTGACCGGCGGTCCTTCACCGGGGTCGTTTCACCGGATTGATCAAGGATACCGTTCTGAGCTCGTTCTTTCGCGCATTCGCTGCTGTCGGCAGCCTGACCTTTCTGTCCCGCATCCTCGGCTTTGTGCGTGACCTGACCCTGGCCCGGGCATTCGGCGCCGATGCGGCGACCGACGCCTTCTTTGTCGCCTTCAAAATCCCCAATTTCCTGCGTCGTCTGTTCGCCGAGGGGGCCTTTTCGGTGGCCTTCGTGCCGGTACTCAGTGAGTATCGCAGCCAGCGTTCCCGGGAGGAGTTGAAGACCTTCGTGGATGACATGGGGGGTACCCTCGGACTGACCGTGCTGCTGGTGTCGCTGGTCGGTGTGGTGGCTTCGCCGATCCTGGTGATCATCTTTGCCCCAGGATTCTGGAATCAGGATCAGGGAAAGTACGAACTGACCGTGGAGATGCTGTCACTCACCTTTCCCTACCTGTTTTTCATTACCATGACCGCCTTTGCCGGCAGCATTCTGAATGCCCATCAGCGATTCTGGGGACCGGCCTTCACCCCGGTGCTGCTGAACCTCTCCCTGATTGGCTGTGCCCTGTGGCTCTCCCCGATGATGGAGGAACCGGTGGTCGGACTGGCCTGGGGCGTGCTGATCGCCGGAATCGCCCAGTTTCTGTTCCAGTGGCTGTTTCTGAGGAAATTACGCCTGGTGCCGCGTCCCCGGGTGGCATTCCGCGATCCGGGGGTAGGGCGGGTCATGCGCCTGATGGTGCCGGCCCTGTTCGGGGTCTCGGTCAGCCAGTTGAACCTGTTGCTCGATACCCTGATCGCCTCCTTCCTGGTCAGTGGCAGCATCTCCTGGCTCTACTATTCCGACCGGCTGATGGAGTTTCCCGTGGGGGTGCTGGGAGTGGCTCTGGGTACCGTGATTCTGCCAAACCTGTCTCAGCGGCATGCCGAATCCTCGCCCCAGGCTTTCTCCCGCACCCTGGATTGGGCGCTGCGCCTGAACATCTTGCTGGGAGTGCCGGCAGCGGTCGGCCTGATGGTGCTGGCCGGGCCGATGCTGACCACCCTGTTTCACTCCGAGGCCTTCGATAACCACGATGTGAAGATGGCGACCCAGAGTCTGCTGGCCTACACGCCCGGCCTGGTGGCGATCATGCTGATCAAGATTCTGGCGCCCGGGTTTTATGCCCGGCAGGATACGAAAACCCCGGTGCGGATCGGAATTATCGCCATGGTCGCCAACATGGCCCTGAATCTGATGCTGGTATTTCCCCTTGCCCATGCGGGTCTGGCCCTGGCGACCACGCTCTCGTCCTGGCTGAATGCCTACCTGCTGTACCGCGCTCTGATTCGTCAGGGGATCTTCCAGCCGGACAAGGGATGGGGAAAGCTGATGCTTCGTGTGGCCCTGGCCTCGCTGGCCATGGGTGGGTTGCTGTGGTGGGGCAGTGGTGTGGTGTCGGACTGGATGGGGATGTCCGGTTTCTGGCGGGTAGCCTGGCTGTCCGGCCTGATCCTGGCAGGGGTCGCACTCTATTTTATCCTGTTGATGGCGATGGGATTGCGTCCCCGGGATTTTCGCGCCCGTCAGGGATGAATGCCGGCGATACCCTTGGGTGGCGCGGGGATGTCCAATTTTTTCACAACGCCTATAATGTGCCGCCTGTCCTCACTGAATCGATGCCATGCAACTGGTCCGCGGCCTCCACAATCTGAAATCCGACCACCACGGGTGTGTGGCCACCATCGGTAATTTCGACGGGGTGCACCTGGGGCATCAATCGGTGTTTCGTCACCTGATGGAGCAGGGGCACAGCCTCGACCTGCCCACCACCGTGGTGACCTTCGAACCCCAGCCCCGGGAGTTCTTCCAGCCGGATAATGCCCCGGCGAGGTTGACCCGGCTGCGGGAGAAACTGATGGCCATCGAGGCCACAGGGGTGCAGCGGGTGGTGGTGCTGGAGTTCAACAAGCGACTGGCGGCCATGCCCGCCGAGGCGTTCGTGCAGGAGCTGCTGGTGGAAGGTCTTGGGGCACGGTTTCTCTCCGTGGGCGACGACTTCCGTTTCGGCCGTGGCCGGGCAGGGGATTTCGAATTGTTGCAATCCCTCGGCAGGCAGCACGGTTTCGAAGTCGAAAACATGAACACCTACAAGCTGGATGCGGACCGGGTGAGCAGCACCCGGATCCGCGAACTGCTGACCCAGGGCGACCTGAATGCCGCGGCGCAATGCCTTGGGCGCCCCTACCGGATCTGCGGGCGGGTCGCGCATGGCCATAAGCGTGGCCGTACCATTGGATTCCCGACCATGAACATTGACCTGCACCGCAGGGTCACACCTCTGAATGGTGTGTTTGCGGTCACTGTCCTCGGTCTTGATGACCGGCCCCTGCCCGGTGTGGCAAACATCGGTGTGCGGCCCATGGTCACCGGAGACAATCACTACCTGCTCGAGGTGCACCTGTTCGATTTCGAGCGGCGTGTCTATGGCGAGCATATCCAGGTGGAGTTTGTGCAGAAGCTGCGGGAGGAGGAACGCTTCGAATCCTTCGAGGCCCTGCGCCAGCAGATCTGGCGCGATGCGGACGCAGCCCGCGAAATTCTCGGCGTGGCTTTGCGCCCGACCCAAAATTAAGTTTCAATACGCTATTTTTCCGGACCCCTCGACAGGCAGCCTCAGTGAGCGATTACAAGCAGACTCTCAATCTCCCGAATACCGATTTCCCGATGCGGGGCAATCTGGCTCAACGCGAGCCGGAGATGCTGAAAAAATGGCAACAGCAGGATCTGTACGGGAAGATTCGCGAGATTGCCGCCGGACGGCCCAAGTTTCTGCTCCACGACGGCCCGCCCTACGCGAACGGGGATATCCATTTGGGGCATGCGGTCAACAAGATTCTCAAAGACATAATCGTCAAGAGCCGCACCCTGGACGGCTTCGACGCGCCCTATGTGCCGGGTTGGGACTGTCATGGCCTGCCCATCGAGCTGCAGGTTGAGAAGAAGATCGGCAAGCCGGGCAAGAAGGTGACCACCGGACAGTTCCGCGCCGCCTGCCGGGAGTATGCGGCGAAACAGGTGAACGGCCAGCGGGAGGATTTCAAGCGTCTCGGTGTGCTGGGTGACTGGGATCATCCCTACCTCACCATGGATCACCGTTTCGAGGCGGATATCATCCGGGCGCTGGGCAAGATCGTGGCCAACGGGCACGTGCAGAAGGGTTACAAGCCGGTCCACTGGTGTACCGATTGCGGTTCCGCGCTGGCGGAGGCCGAGGTGGAGTATCAGGACAAGGACTCCTTCGCCATCGACGTGGCGTTCCGGGTTCTCGACGAGGCGGGGCTGTTGCAGCGCTGTCATCATGTTCCGGAGGGCGGCGGGGAAGGTCCCCTGTCCATTGTGATCTGGACCACCACCCCCTGGACCCTGCCGGCCAATCAGGCGGTGGCGCTGAATCCCTCCTTCGATTACGCTGTGGTGGCTTTCGACACTGAACAGGGCCCGCGTCGCTTGGTGGTGGCCGAGGACATGCTCAAGGATGTCATGGATCGCTACGGGATTACCGCCTACAAGGTGGTGGCCTATGCCAAGGGCGAGGCCTTCGAGGGGCTGATGCTGCAGCACCCGTTCTATGATCGCCAGGTGCCGGTCATTCTGGGCGAACACGTTACCCTGGACGCGGGCACCGGTGCGGTGCATACCGCCCCGGGTCACGGCCTCGAGGACTATGTGGTGGGGCTGCGCTACAAACTCCCGGTGGACAATCCGGTGGACGGCAACGGCTGTTTTGTCGAGGGTACTGAGCTGTTTGCCGGACGGCATGTGCTGTCCGCCAACGAGTCGGTCATCGAAGTGCTGAAACAGCGCGGTGCGCTGATGCACGAGGAACGCCTGCGCCACAGCTATCCCCATTGCTGGCGCCACAAGACCCCGATCATCTTCCGTGCCACCCCCCAGTGGTTCATCAGCATGGAGCGTAACGGTCTGCGGGATTCGGCACTGCGTGAAATCGAGAAGGTCAGCTGGATGCCCGACTGGGGCAAGGCCCGCATCAAGGGCATGGTGGAGAACCGTCCCGACTGGTGTATCTCGCGGCAGCGCACCTGGGGTGTGCCGATCACCCTGTTCCTGCATAAACAGAGCGGCGAGTTGCATCCCGACACCGCGCGACTGATCGAACAGGTCGCGCAGCAGGTGGAGCAGCAGGGTTTCGAGGCCTGGTTCAATCTCGACAAGGAGACCCTGCTGGGCGAGGCCGCAGCCGAATACGAACAGGTCACTGATACCCTGGATGTGTGGTTCGATTCCGGTGTCTCCCACCACTGTGTGCTGGAGGCGCGCAGCGGACTGGGGTTTCCCGCCGACCTCTATCTGGAGGGGTCTGATCAGCATCGGGGATGGTTCCAGTCCTCGCTGATGACCTCGGTGGCGATGAATGGCTGCGCCCCCTATCAACAGGTGCTGACCCATGGCTTCACCGTGGATGCTGAGGGCCGCAAGATGTCCAAGTCCCTGGGCAACGTGATTGCACCGCAAACCGTACTCAAGACCCTGGGTGCGGACATCATCCGCTTGTGGGTGGCCGCCACCGACTACCGCAACGAGATGACTGTCTCCGACGAGGTGCTGAAGCGTACCGCGGACGCCTACCGGCGCATCCGCAACACCGCTCGTTTTCTGCTTTCCAACCTCAACGGCTTCGATCCCGCGCAGAATCTGCTGCCCGCCTCTGAAATGATCGCACTCGATCGCTGGGCGGTGGATCGCGCGCTGCGCCTGCAGAAAGAGATCGTCCAGGCCTACGGGGAGTACCAGTTCCACTACGTCTACCAGAAGATTCACAACTTCTGTGTCAACGAGCTGGGCGGTTTCTATCTGGATATCATCAAGGACCGGCAGTACACCACCCAGGCGGACAGCCTGCCCCGGCGTTCCTGCCAGACCGCCATGTATCACATCATCGAGGCGATGGTGCGCTGGATGGCGCCGATCCTGAGCTTCACCAGCGACGAGATCTGGTCATCAATTCCCGGTGCGCGCAGTGACAGCGTGCTCCTGGAGACCTGGTACGACCGGTTGCATGCCCTGGATGCCCAGGATCCCTTCGACAGCGCCTTCTGGACCCAGATCATTCAGGTCAGGGAGTCCATCGGCAAGGCGATGGAGGCATTTCGCTCGGCCGGTAACTCTTCTCTCGACGCGCAGGTGGTCATCTATTGCGACGGGGCGTTGAAACAGGCGTTGGACCAGTTGCAGGATGAACTGCGCTTTGTGCTGATCACTTCCGAGGCGCAGGTGAGGCCTCTTGATGAGAAACCGGCGGATGCGATTGCCGACGAGACCCTGGGTATTGCCGTGCAGGTCCAGGCCTCACCCTTCAACAAGTGTGTGCGTTGCTGGCACCACCGGGAGGATGTGGGGCAGCACCCGGAGCATCCGGAACTGTGCGGTCGCTGCGTCGAGAACGTGGCGGGCTCCGGCGAACCCCGCCGGTTTGCCTGAGCGGTATCTGAGGGAGTGTCAGGATGATACGTTGGCTGTGGTTGTCGTTGCTGGTGATCCTGCTCGATCAGTCCACCAAACAGCTCGCCGAGTCGATGCTGACCCTGTATGAGCCGCTCAGGGTTACGTCATTCTTCGACCTGACCCTGCTGTATAACAAGGGCGCTGCATTCAGTTTCCTGAGTGACCAGGGGGGCTGGCAGCGCTGGTTCTTCGTCGCCCTGGCAACTGCTGTCAGCCTGGGCATGACGGTGTGGCTGTATCGTCTGTCCGCCGCGGAAAAATGGGTTGCGGTGGCCGTCTCGCTGATCATCGGCGGGGCGATCGGCAACGTCATCGACCGGGTGCTGTTCGGCAAGGTCATCGACTTCCTCCATTTCCACATCAATCAGCACTACTGGCCGGCCTTCAACATCGCCGACTCCGCCATCACGATCGGGGTGGGGCTGATGATCCTGGATGCCCTGGTATTGGCCAGGAGACGCGAAACCTCATAGGGCGTACGCCGATCCCCTCGACGGTCTAGCGGCATACCATCGAGACGCGTATATCTTCTCCGGGATCTTCGATCTGTCCCTCGTCCAACGGTTTGATGCAGTAGGTGTAACCCCAGTCCGTAACCACCCGGATGGTACCGTCCGCGCGAACAGAGACACCCGCTGCTTCCTGTTTCGGGTTCAATGCCCGGTTGAGCCGGGCTGAAACGGATTTCGTATCCGGGAGGCTGTTTGGGTCGGAAGTATCCGGATCATTCCTGCCCATGTCCCTGGCAACCTGTTCCGCTGAACGAAGCAGGACCTGCGCGGAAGGTTGGCGTTGAGGGGTGGTTTTGTTTGTCGGGAGATTCGTCTTGGGTTTTGGATTCGGATATCTTGGCAACCTGGCTTCAGGTTTGGCTGAGCGTGGTTCAACGGATATGGGATGAGGGATATCGCGGGGAGGTGCGGGATCAGGTTTGTCGGGTCCGATCCACTGGAGCTTGAGTCTGAGCGTTTTCCCGCTTGTCCTGTTATCGTCCATGGTGGGAGTAAAATCCATAGAGTTGGCCAGCCACCAGGACACCAGCAGGTGTATTCCCAGGGAGGCAGTCAGGGCTACCGCTAATCCGATGTTTATCGAGTCCTGCCTCTGTTCGAAGGACCGGGAACTTTCCATGGATTGAATCCTTGTCTTTCGGCCTGAGACAGAATATCATACCGGCGGTTCCTCCTTTTTTTCCTGTCTCTGATGCTTGCGTCAAGGCTTACCGGCCCGACAGCAAGTACGAGGACTTTCCCAGGATTCCGCTTTGCTTGGCCAGGCTGCTGACGGCTGCTCAGCAGGTTATGTACGGTTTGGTTAAATGCATCCTGATTCGGCAATCTGGAAGAAGTATTGTCAGGTTTTGCTCAGGTGTTTCTTGAGATATGTGCCGGTATGGGAGGCGTCGAACTGCATCAGTGTTTCGGGAGTGCCAGTGGCGATGATCTCGCCACCCCGGTCGCCGCCCTCCGGGCCCAGGTCGATGATCCAGTCGGCGGTTTTGATCACATCCTGGTTGTGCTCGATCACTACCATCGTGTTGCCGTGGTTACGCAACCGGTGCAGCACCTCCAGGAGGTGGTTCACGTCGTGAAAGTGCAACCCGGTGGTGGGCTCGTCGAGAATATACAGGGTGTTGCCCGTATCCCGCTTGGAGAGTTCCCGGGAGAGCTTGACCCGCTGGGCCTCGCCGCCCGACAGGGTGGTGGCATTCTGTCCCAGGGAGATGTAGGAGAGTCCCACGTCCATCAGGGTCTGCAGCTTGCGGTGCAGGGGCGGTACCGCCTGGAAGAAGTCCAGTCCCTCCTCCACGGTCATAGACAGCACCTCGTCGATGCTCTTGCCCTTGTAGTGGATCTCCAGGGTCTCCCGGTTGTAGCGTTTCCCCTTGCAGACATCGCACTGTACGTAGACATCGGGCAGGAAGTGCATCTCCACCTTGATCACCCCGTCTCCGCTGCAGGCCTCGCAGCGCCCACCCTTGACGTTGAAACTGAAGCGTCCGGGGGAGTAGCCCCGGGAACGGGCCTCGGGGGTGGCCGCGAAGAGTTCCCGGATCGGGGTGAACAGGCCGGTGTAGGTGGCGGGATTGGACCTTGGGGTGCGTCCGATGGGGCTCTGGTCGATGTCGACCACCTTGTCGAAATGCTCCAGTCCGCGGATTTCCCGGTAGGGTGCGGGGGATGTGTTGGCCTTGTTCAGCGCGGCCGCGCTGATCGGGTAGAGGGTGTCGTTGATCAGGGTGGACTTGCCGGAACCGGAGACCCCGGTGATGCAGCAGAAGCTGCCGATGGGAATCGCCAGGTCCACCGACTTGAGATTGTTGCCGCAGGCGCCCAGGAGTTCCAGGCAGTGGCTCGGGTCGATCTCGGTAGTGCGGGGCGGGGTTTCTATGCAGCGTTTGCCGCTCAGGTACTCTCCGGTGAGGGAATCGGCGCATTGGGCGATCTGTTCGGCGGTGCCCTGGGTAATGATGCGACCGCCATGCACGCCCGCGCCGGGGCCGATGTCCACCACGTGGTCCGCACTGCGGATGGCGTCTTCGTCGTGCTCCACCACGATCACCGTGTTGCCCAGATCCCGCAGGTAGATCAGGGTGTCGAGGAGGCGCTGGTTGTCCCGCTGGTGCAGACCGATGGAAGGTTCGTCCAGTACGTACATCACCCCCACCAGGCCGGCGCCGATCTGACTGGCCAGGCGGATTCGCTGGGCCTCGCCTCCGGAGAGGGTGTCGGCGCTGCGATCCAGGGTCAGGTAGTCGAGCCCCACGTTGACCAGAAAATGCAGCCGCTGATCGATCTCCTTGAGGATCTTCGCCGCGATCTCGCCCCGTTTGCCGCTCAGGTTCAGATTGGAGAGGCTCTGCTGGGCCTGGCCGATGGGCATCTTCGCTACCTCGGGCAGGGTGTAGGCCTCGAGAAATACATGCCGGGCCGCCTGGTTGAGACGTGAACCGGAACAGTCGGGGCAGGGCTGGCTGGAGATGTATCGGGAGAGTTCCTCGCGCACCGCGTTGGAATCGGTCTCCCGGTAGCGGCGTTGCATGTTGGGAATGATTCCCTCGAAGGGGTGTCGCTTCTTCACCGAGCGGCCCCGGTCGTTGTAATAGCTGAACTCGATCTCCTCCTCTCCTCTGCCGTTGAGGATCACCTCGCGGACCGATTGCTTGAGCCGCTCCCAGGGGGTCTCCGGATCGAATCCCAGATGCCGGCCCAGGGAGGCGATCATCTGGTAGTAGTAGGCATTGCGCCGGTCCCAGCCGCGTACCGCGCCTCCCGCCAGGGAGAGTTCCGGGTGGCCGACCACCTTGTCCGGGTCGAAGAACTGTTCGATCCCCAGACCGTCGCAGGTGGGGCAGGCGCCGGCCGGGTTGTTGAACGAGAACAGGCGGGGTTCCAGTTCCTGCAGGCTGTAACCGCAGTGGGGACAGGCGAAGCGGGAGGAGAACAGCCACTCGGGCCGGCTGCCGTCCATCCAGGCGACCCGCACCAGTCCGTCGGCCAGGTTGAGGGCGGTCTCGAAGGATTCCGCCAGCCGGGTCGACAGGTCGTCGCGAACCTTGAAGCGGTCGACCACCACGTCGATGGAGTGCTTCTTGTGCAGTTCCAGGGGTGGTACGTCGTCGAGTTCCTGGACCTCCCCGTCGATGCGTGCGCGAATGTAGCCCTGGGCGCGCAATTCCTGAAGCAGCTTCAGGTGTTCCCCCTTGCGCTCCTGAACCACCGGAGCGAGCAGCATCAGTCGCTCCCCCTCGGGCAGACCCAGCACCTGGTCCACCATCTGGCTGATGCTTTGCGCCGCCAGTTCGATGTCGTGTTCGGGGCAGCGGGGCATCCCCACCCGAGCGAACAGCAGGCGCAGGTAGTCGTAGATCTCGGTGATGGTGCCGACCGTGGAGCGGGGGTTGTGGGAGGTGGTTTTCTGCTCGATGGAGATGGCGGGGGAGAGCCCCTCGATGTGGTCCACGTCCGGCTTCTCCATCAGCGACAGAAACTGCCGGGCGTAGGCGGAGAGGGATTCCACATAGCGCCGCTGACCCTCCGCATAGATGGTGTCGAAGGCGAGCGAGGATTTCCCCGAACCCGACAGGCCGGTGAAGACGATCAGCTTGTCCCGGGGCAGCTCGAGATCGATGTTCTGCAGGTTGTGGGTGCGGGCGCCGCGAATGCTGATGATGTCCATAGACGGGTCGTGTGAATACTGCATTGAATTGAGTGAACCTGGTACTATACGCCCTCTTTCAATTCGCTGGCAAAGAGACGGACAGATGACGAGCAAGCAGGGTGACCGTAGCGGACTCAATGCCGAAGAGCGGCGCGCGGCCTATGCGCTGTCGGGTATTTTCTCATTGCGCATGCTGGGGTTGTTCCTGATTCTGCCGGTGTTCGCTCTGTACGCGGAAGGGCTTCCCGAACACACCCCGATGCTGGTGGGCCTGGCCATCGGAATCTACGGACTGACCCAGGCCCTGCTGCAGATCCCCTTCGGCATGTTGTCCGACCGGGTCGGGCGCAAGCCGGTGATCGTCGGCGGATTGCTGCTGTTCGCCCTGGGTAGTGTGGTGGCGGCGAGCGCGGAAACCATCCACGGCATCATTATCGGCCGCGCCCTGCAGGGCAGTGGCGCCATCGCCGCAGTGATCATGGCCCTGGCGGCGGACCTGAGCCGTGAACAGCGCCGTCTGAGGATGATGGCGATCATTGGCATCAGTATTGGTATGGCCTTCGCCGTGGCGCTCATCATGGGGCCGATTCTCAACGCCTGGATCGGTGTCCCGGGCATCTTCTGGCTGACTGCGGTACTGGCTTTTGTCGGTATCGGTATCGTGTTGTTCGTGGTGCCGAATCCCCGGGAGAGTCACCGTCACCGGGACGCCGAGGCGGTCCCGGGCCAGTTCGGCAAGGTGCTTTCAAACAAGGATCTGCTGCGCCTGGATCTGGGTATCCTCACCCTGCACATGTGCCTCACCTCGGTGTTTCTCGCCTACCCGCTGGCGCTGCGTGACCTGGGCCTGCCGAGCGAGACCCACTGGCACGTCTACCTGCCGGTGATGCTGGCGTCGATGTTTCTGATGGTGCCCTTCGTGATCATCGCGGAGAGCAAGCGCCAGATGCGAGGGGTGTTTCTTGGCGGTATCGCCACCCTGGGCCTGTCCGTGCTGCTGTTGTTCGGGTTCGATCACAAACTGATCGCCATGGTGGTCGCCCTGGGCCTGTTCTTCACCGCCTTCAACCTGTTGGAGGCGACCCTGCCTTCACTGATCGCCAAGGTCGCCCCGGGCCAGTACAAGGGTACCGCGATGGGGGTCTATTCCAGTTCCCAGTTCACCGGCGCCTTCCTCGGTGGGGTGCTGGGGGGGTGGTTTCACACCCACTACGGTAATCCGGGTGTCTACCTGATGTGCGCCGGTATGGTCCTGGTATGGTTGTTGATCGCCTGGGGTATGTCCGATCCGAACTACCTGAGCAACTACCTGTTACCGGTGGGTACGCTGGATGAACAGGAGATTCCTGAGGTTACCGCCCGGCTGTTGGCGATCGAGGGGGTCAGCGAGGCGGTGATCATCCCGGAGGATGGTATCGCTTACCTCAAGGTCGATCTTTCTGTGGTGGATCCGGAAGCCCTGGATGGATATGTCGCAGTCGGGTGAGGTACACTGGGCGGCGCTTTTTGCCCGCAATCGGACGGTGTCCTGGCAAATGCCCGGGGAAGGAATTTTTCAATGCTCCAATGGAAGGGGCTGTAATCTGCTGTGGAGAATGACTGATGGCTCGTGGAATCAATAAAGTAATACTGATCGGTAACCTGGGAAAGGACCCGGAGACCCGGTACATGCCCAGCGGCGGCGCGGTGACCAATGTCACTCTGGCAACCTCTGAGACCTGGAAGGACAAGAACAGCGGCGAGCAGCAGGAACGGACCGAGTGGCACCGGGTGGTGTTCTTCAATCGTCTGGGTGAGATTGCCGGCGAGTACCTGCGCAAGGGTTCCAAGATCTACGTCGAGGGCAGCCTGAGAACCCGCAAGTGGCAGGGTCAGGACGGTCAGGACCGCTACACCACGGAGATCGTCGCCAGCGAGATGCAGATGCTCGACAGCCGCGGTGGCAGTACCTCCTTCGATGCCCCGCAGCCCCAGAGCAGCCAGCCTTCACGGTCACCCTCTTCGTCGGCGCCCCCCTCCTATCCGGACAGTGATTTCGACGACGATATCCCGTTCTGACGCAGATCTACCCGCCATCCCCACACGGTCCGGATGCGAGGTTTATTCCGGGCTGTGTGGTGTGTCTTTCCGGAATAGCCGCTTGGCGATCCCCTGCCGGTCAGATGTTGATCGGTTCTGGCACTTTGGCTGGGGGATTCGAACGCAGGAAACCTGCCATCTCCTCCGCCGGCATCGGCCGGGCATAGAGAAAACCCTGGGCCACATAGCACCCCTCGTTGAGTAAAAAATCCGCCTGTGCGCGAGTCTCCACCCCCTCTGCGATCACCTGAAGCTGAAGACTTTTCCCCAGGGCTATGACGGCCCGGGTAATCGCCGCGTCGTTCTGATCCTCGGGAATATCGCGGACGAAGGACTGGTCGATCTTCAGTTTCGAAATGGGCAGGGTTTTCAGATACGCCAGGGAAGAGTAGCCGGTGCCGAAATCGTCGATCGCAAGCCTGACACCGATGTCGCGCAGCCGGTTGAGGATCTGTGAGGAGTGCTGCGGATTGCTCATGATGGTGGTTTCGGTGATCTCCAACTCCAGCAGGTCGGGTTTGATGCCGGTCTCCTTCAACGTGTCCAACACGGTCTGATGAAACAGGGCGTTTCCGAGTTGCCGTCCTGAGAGGTTGCAGTTCACCGAGATTCCTTCGTGGATCAGTCCCTGGTCATACCACACCCGGGCCTGTTGGAAGGCGCGGCGCAGGATCCATTCCTCCATCGGCTGGATCAGGGTGGTCTCCTCCGCCAGGGGAATGAACCGGGAGGGAGGGACCATGCCGAGTTCAGAGTGGTTCCAGCGGACCAGGGCCTCGATGCCCACTGTGGCCCCGTTGCGCATGTCGATCTGGGGCTGGTAGTGGAGTACCAGTTCGTCCCGGGCCAGGGTGCCACGCAGACTGTTCTCCATCATCACCCGTTCGAACGCCAGTGCGGTCATCTCGGCGGTATAGTAGCTGTAGGCGTTACGCCCCTGATCCTTGGCCTTGTACATGGCTGAGTCGGCATTGCGGGTCAGGGTATTTGCGTCCTTGCCATCCTGAGGATAGATGCTGATGCCGATACTGGCGCTGAGGAAGAAATTCTGTTCCTGACTGACGATGGGCTCCTCCAGGGATTCGAGGAGCTTTTCCGCGATCTTGCTGGCGGTTTCCGGATGCTCCAGCTCATCGAGTATCACGGTGAACTCGTCACCCCCCAGGCGCGCAATGGTATCCCCCTCCCGGATCTCGCTCTTCAAGCGGCTGGCAACCTTCATCAGCAGCTTGTCCCCGGTGGGGTGACCGAAGCTGTCATTGATCTCCTTGAAGCGGTCCAGGTCGATGAACATGAGTGCGATGAGACTGCGGGTGCGCTTCGCCTTGATGATCGCCTGCTCCAGCCGGTCGACAAACAGCAGCCGGTTCGGCAGTTCGGTCAACGGGTCGTGGTGAGCCATGTGTTCCAGGCGGCTCTCGTTCAGTTTGAGCTGTTCCAGAACCCTAAGATAATCGGTGATGTCCCGGCCGGATTCGATGATTCCGGTGATGTTGCCCTGATCATCCAGCAGAGGATTGGCCATCATCTCGATGGTTCGTTCCTCGCCCTGCGCGTTGAAGTGACGATGCACCACCTTGGTGGTCTGGCCGGTTTCCAGGACCTGTTTCAGAGGACAGGGATGGTCATCGCCGTTACAGGGTTCCTGGAAATGATGGGACACCTGGTAGCATTTCGGTTGTTCATGCGCCATGGCGAAGGCGGGAGCGCTTTGGCGCGCCGATTCATTCATCAGGCGCACCGAGTAGTCCGCGGCAATCATCAGGATCGGGTCGCTGACCCCATCCACGACCTGCTGCAGCAGGGCATGCTGATGCTCGATCTGTGACTGCGCTGCCTTGATCGCACTGATGTCTCGGCTGACCGCAAAGATGTAGGACTCGTTGTCGAATTCCATGAAATTCGCAACGATTTCCATGGAGATCAGATGTCCGTCCCGGTGCCTGTGATGCGCCTCGAAACGTTCCGACCCGACCTGCCTGAGACGCTCGAAGCGGACCGGCCAGGTCTCTTTGGTGATCTCCGGATCGATGTCGCTGAGATTCATCGACAGGAGTTCTTCAAGCGTATATCCGAGAATTTCACAACCGGCCGAATTCACGTAGCGGAAGTTGCCCTGGTCGCTGATCAACTGCGCGGCTTCCGATACATGTTCCAGGGCATACTGGCTCAGCGCGAGTTGGCGTTCCGCGTGTTTGCGTTCGGTGATGTCCTGTATCGTGCCGATGGATTTCAGGGGTGTACCGTCGTCGCTGAAGGTTGTTTCGCACTGATCGACGACCCATTTTATGCGCCCATCGGGTAACAGCAGACGATGATTGATCTTGTAGGGTTGGCGCGATTCCAGAGATTCCATGTAGGCCCGGTCAACTGCATCCCGGTCCTGCGGGTGAACGGTTTTCAGAAAGGCGTCATAGGAGGCCTCGAACAGGGTGTGGTCGATTTCGAAGATGCGATAGGTCTCCTCGGACCAGCTCAAGCGGTTATCAGCGATGTCCAGCACCCAGCTGCCCAGCTTACTGATGCGTTGTGCCTCGGCCAGTTCCCGGGTCTGCTCGCGGACCTTCCCTTCCAATTCGGTGTTGAGTGCCCGCAGCTTGTGTTCCGCGTTGCGTCGGAGAATGGTTTCTCCGCGCAGATCCCGGTTGAGTGATTTCAGACTGTAGTAGCGCCAGATCATCAGCCCGCAGACGACAATAGCCAGCAGCCCGAGCATGACCCAGAGCAGACGGGCAACGGTCCAGAAGGGTGTGGGTTTGGCATACCACTTTGTGTAGATCTGCTCATACTCGGTGGTATGGATTACCCGATTGACCGCGGATTCCAACTGTTTGAACAGGTCCGGTTGGTCTTTTGCGACACCCATCGCCCGTTTGATCTCGATCAGGGAGGGTGGCAGGGAGCGGATGCGATGCGCGACCCCGGTCTCCTGGGCAAAACGCCACACCACCGGCTCGGGGTATGCGAGCGCATCAAGACGGCCGCTGAGGAGTTCCCAGAAGGCATTGGAGAATTCGTCGAATCTGCGGATTCGATAGCCGTTATTTTCCAATACCCGAGTCGCCACGTTTCCCTCGATGACGCCGACCGGGCGATTTCTGAGGTCGCCCAGCGTGGTGATCTCCTGGCTGTTGGTGCGCACGAATACGGATACCACGAAGGTTTCGATCGGAGAGGTGAAATCTACGAACTGCTGTCGTGCCGGGGTTATTCCCATACAGGGGATCACCTGGGCTTTGCCATCCAGGATCGCCTGACGGGCCTCTTTCCAAGTGTCGTAGACCTGGTACTCCACCCTGAGGTGGGCTTCCCGGGCGATGGCATTCATGACATCGATGGGGAATTCCCTGTTCATCGACGGAGTATTCCGGCCGGAAGTCCCGCGGCATCGCGGCGATAAGGGTCGGGGCGGTGCCTGACTCGGATGCGGGATCGGCAACAGGAGATCGGGCCGGGAAGCTGAACAGTAGGGAAATGATCAGCAGCAGGGCCAGCCTTTTGATGGAGAACGGCGCCATCTTCAAACGCCTGAATGCCGGAGTGTCTGTCGCATGGGTTCTTGGTTGGCTGTTTTCGATCGGTTGTTGTCAGTTTGTTTTCACCTGGTTCCGTCCGGCTTTGCGCAGTCTGCGGTGCGTACAGGAGCGTTTTTCAGACGAAATGCCTGAATTTATATCGGCATCAAGAGGTGAAAACTTAGAATGCAGGAGATGGGAGCGGGACAATACACGAGGGCAGGGGGCTGATCACCCCGGTCGCCGATTCGATATCACTGGCGACGGGGTGGGCAGGTTTGGGGGAACGGCCATCCGGGAGTTCCGCTTGATCCCGGTGAGTAAGTGTCTACTTACTCCGGAACAACAGTGGCACCACGTCCTCGAACACTGACGCAAAATGTACCTTGAGACCTTTGCGGATGTGTTCCGGAACCTCTTCGAAGTCTGATCGATTGTCCTCTGGCAGAATCAGTTCCCGGATGCCCGCGCGGCGTGCGGCGATGACCTTCTCGCGGATGCCGCCCACGGGAAAGACCTGTCCGGTCAGGGTCAACTCTCCGGTCATGGCGATATTGCGGACCGGTTTCTTGCGCGCCAAAGAGAGTAGGGCGGAGGCCATGGTGATGCCCGCCGAGGGACCGTCCTTGGGAGTGGCGCCTGCGGGTACGTGCAGATGGATGAACGCCTTCTGGAAGAATTCCCGCTCCGCGCCGAATGTCTCCGCGTGACTGACGATGAAGCCGTAGGCGATCTCCGCCGATTCACGCATTACGTCCCCCAGCTGTCCGGTCAGCTTGAACCCCCGGTTGAATTCGTGGGTGGCCACTGCCTCGATGTTGAGGGTGGCGCCACCCATGGCGGTCCAGGCCAGGCCGGTGACCACGCCGGCGCCACTGAGCTTGCGCTCGTCGCGAAATACCGCCCCGCCGAGGTACTCTTTCAGATCTTCCGGTTGCACATCGATCGGTTTTCTGCGCCCTTCGAGGAACTTCACCACGGCCTTGCGCACGATCTTGCCGATCTGTTTCTCCAGGCGTCTCACTCCGGCATCCCGGGCGTAGCCTTCGATGATGGCGCGCAGCGTCTGTGTGTTGAGTTTCAACTGGCTGCGTTTCAGGCCGGCCCGGTCGAGTTGCCGGGGCAGCAGGTACTTGCGCGCGATCTGAAGTTTCTCGCTGGCGATGTAACCGGACAGGGAGATCGTCTCCATGCGGTCGAGCAGGGGACGGGGAATGGTGTCGAGCTGGTTGGCGGTGCAGATGAACAGCACCTTGGAGAGATCGAAGCGCAGATCCAGGTAGTGATCCATGAAATCGCTGTTCTGTTCCGGATCGAGCACCTCGAGCAGGGCCGAGGCCGGGTCGCCCTGATAGGAGGCGCCGATCTTGTCGATCTCGTCGAGCATGATCACCGGATTTTGGGTGCCGGCGTCCTTCATCGCCTGGATGAACTTGCCGGGCATGGCGCCTATGTAGGTGCGCCGGTGTCCCTTGATCTCCGCCTCGTCGCGGATGCCGCCTACCGAGAAGCGATAGAACTTGCGTCCCAGGGCCTCGGCGATAGAGTGTCCGATGGAAGTCTTGCCCACACCCGGGGGACCGACCAGCAGTATGATCGAGCCGGCAACCTCACCCTTCATGATGCCCAGGGCGAGGAATTCCAGGATGCGTTCCTTGACGTCCTGGAGCCCGTAGTGGTCCTTGTCCAGGACCTTACGGGCATAGGGCAGGTCGAGTTTGTCCTTGGAGTTGATCCCCCAGGGCAGCAGGGTGATCCAGTCGAGGTAGTTGCGGGTCACCGAATACTCGGGGGAGCCCGGCTCCAGGACCGAAAGTTTGTCCATCTCCTCGGTGACCCGGGACTGGGCCTGCTCGGTGAGGCTGAGCTTGCCGAGGCGTTCCCGGAACTTGTCCAGTTCCGCGGTACGGTCGTCCTTCTCGATGCCGAGTTCCTGCTGGATCGCCTTGAGCTGCTCGCGCAGGAAGAACTCCCGCTGCTGCTTCTCCATACGCTCTTCCACGGTCTTGCGGATCGACGCCTGGGCCTTGACCAGTTCCAGTTCACGGTGCAGCAGTTCCAGAACCCGCTCCATGCGGGGCAATAGTTCGATGGTTTCAAGCACCTTCTGCAACTGGTGCTTGTCCGAGGTGGTCAGGCTGGCGGCGAAATCGGTGAGATGGGAGGGGTCCTCCGGTCCGAAGCGGTCGAGAAACATCCGCAGTTCCTCGGCATAGAGGGGATTGAGGGGGAGTAACTCCTTGATGGTATTGATGATCGCCACCGCGTAGGGCTTGATCTCCTTGCTGCTGCTCTGGGGTTCCGGGATGTATTCGATCTGCGCGGTGAACGGGGTCTCGGAGTGGATGACCTTCTTGATGCGGAATCGTTGCAGGCATTCCACCAGGACCTGGAGGCGGCCTTCCGAGCGCCGTACCCGGTGGACCCGGCACACCGTGCCGATCTTCTTGAAAGTATCGGGAGTCGCGGATTCAGCGGTGTCGGCGACCGAAAGGACCACGCCGAGGAGCATGTGGGGAGAGTCAGACACCGCCTCCATGGTGCTCTCCCAATGCTCTTGTTCCATCAGCAGGGGAACCGCCTGACCGGGGAAGAAGGGGCGCGCCGAGACAGGGAGCAGGTGAATGATATTCGGCATCACCTCGTTGGGACGGGCCAGGTTGTGGCCGCTGATGACTTCTACATTCTCATCAAGGGTGTTTTCTTCTTCTGACATCCGATTTCCTGTAATTGAGACCGAACCGCCGCAGTGCGGCAGTTGAATTTAAGGAGCTGGGCCAGGCCGGTCTGTTGCCAATGCCGGCGGCGCAGAGCAATGAGCCAGGGGCGGGATCCCCAAAATCTGTCATACAGATATGGGGTCGAAGCGGGCAGATACAACCAGACCCGTCCTGGGTTTACTTTAACGCCTTCTGTGAATGCACATAACAACGATTCGCCAGCTGACAAAACTGCGCCACCGACAACTGCTCGGGACGGATGCCCGGGTCGAGGCCGGTGGCTTCGATCTGTTCCGCCGGGAGCATGTTACGCAGACTGTTACGCAGGGTTTTACGCCTCTGTGAAAAGGACTGGGCCACCAGGGCGGAGAAGGTGGGCCAGTCGTCGATTTCGTAGGGCAGGGGGTAAATGGGTTGCAGACGCACGAACGCCGAGTCCACCTTGGGGGGCGGATTGAAGGCCCCGGGGCCGATATGGAACAGGGACTGGACCCGGGCTCGGGCCTGCAGCATCACCGACAGGCGCCCGTAGGTCTTACTGCCGGGGCCGGCGGCCATGCGCTCCACCACCTCCTTCTGCAGCATCAGATGGAAATCCCGGATCACCTCCGCCGCATCGAAGAGGTGGAACAGCAATGGTGTGGAGATGTTGTAGGGCAGGTTGCCGACCACCCGCGGGGGATGATCCGCCTGCGCCAGCAGGCGAAAATCGAATTTCAATGCATCCACATTATGGATGGTCAGTTCACCGAGGCCCTGGCAACGCTGTGCCAATGGCCCGACCAGATCCCGGTCGATCTCCACCACCTGCATGCGCTTCACCCGGGGCAGCAGCGCCAGGGTGATGGCACCCTGGCCCGGCCCGATCTCGACCAGATTGTCACCTTCACGGGGATCGATGGCATTGACGATGCGCTGAATGATCCCGGGGTCGTGCAGGAAGTTTTGGCCGAAGCGTTTTCTGGGGCGGTGATTCAAAGGGTGTCCTGCGATGTTCTAAGGAAATCAGAAGATTATAAATGAGCGCTCTGTGAATGCCACGTCATCCCTTCGGAGGTCGGAAAGCACTGATGGCATTATCCTGGTACATCTTGGGTTGTAATCGAATGGGTTTGGTTTAATCTTCAGGCATGGCGGGTATCCAGAAAGGTCGTCTGCGAGGCCGGTTACCCGAAAATAACAATATTCACAAAAAATCATACCGGCTGACGGTCGCTACTTTGAAGCTATGTCGCGGCGAGCCATTGCCAACATCGAGGTAAGCGGGACATGCGAACCTACCCACTGACCGGGTTGCTCAGTCTGGTGCTTATGTTGCTTGTGTTTCCCGGCTCGCTTAGCGCTGCGGAGGACAGTGAATCCACGTTCAGCCAGGCGGAACTCGACCAGATCATGGCGCCGGTGGCGCTCTATCCGGACGCGCTGCTTTCCCAGATCCTCATGGCCTCGACCTATCCCGATCAGGTTGCCGAGGCGGTGAAATGGTCCAAGGCGAATACCGATCAGAAGGGGGATGGTGCGGTCACTGCGGTGCAGGACAAGGCCTGGGATCCGAGTGTCGCCTCCCTGGTCGCGTTTCCCCAGGTGCTGGCGATGATGGGTGACAAGCCCGATTGGGTCAAACAGATGGGGGATGCCTTTCTCGCGCAACCGGAAGACACCATGGATACTGTGCAGGGCCTGCGCAAAAAGGCCAAGGAAGCGGGCAATCTGGAGAGTTCCGATCAGCAGAAGGTGGCCGTCGACGAGTCCTCCGACCCGACCATCATCGTCATCGAATCCTCCGATCCGCAAGTGATATACGTCCCTTCCTACAACCCGACGATCATCTACGGCACCTGGTGGTGGCCTGCCTATCCGCCTTACTACTGGCCACCGCCCCCGGGTTACGGGTTCACCGCCGGGTTGGTGACCGGTATCGGTTTCGGCATCGGTATTTCGATCACCAATTCGATCTGGGGCGGATGCAACTGGCATCACCACGAGGTCAATATCAACGTCAACAAGTACAACAAGATCAACGTCAACCGGAAACTGGACGTCAACGGGAATTCCGTGTCATGGAAACACAATGCGATCAATCGCAAAGGGACCCCCTATGCGGATCGCAACAGCCGTGAAAAATACGGTCAGAAGCTGGACGGCGTCGATAAACGGCAGGATTTTCGGGGTCGTGACGATCAGCGGGAACAAGCCCGCGCGGCGATGCAGCGCAAGGGCATAGACCCCGGGGCGGAGCGTAAGCAACTCACTGGAAGCCAGGGACAGCAGGTTCGCGACCGGGTCAGCAGTCTTGACCGGCAACGGGATACGAGTGGCTTCAACGCATCAAACCTCAGCGGCTTAAACCGGACCAGTCAGGGCACCCATGCGCTCAGCGGTCTGGGCAGTCGCAACGGCGGCGCCGCTGCCGATCGGCGGGGCAGTCTCAGCAATCGATCTTCCGGCAGTCGGTCCTTTGGCGGCGGTGGACACGGCGGCGGGGGGCTCGGTGGTGGAGGACTGGGCGGTCGCTCCGGTGGATTGAGACGTTGAGGGGGGCATACAGATGAAACGGAAACTCCTGAAGAAACTGATCCTGCTGACGACCGGATGCCTGTTGATGAGTCAAGCCGCTCACTCGGAGCCGCGTTATTTTGATACCCCGGAGCAGGCGGCCAACCGGCTGGTCATCGCCCTGGCGCGTGCTGATCAGGCGGAAATGGCGGATATCCTGGGTAGTGAATATCAATCGGTGCTCTCGGTGGAGGACGTCGATCGGCCCATGGTGGACCGGTTTTTGAACGGTTGGGCGGATTACCATGCGCTTGTTTCGAGTGACGATAAAACCCGGATGCTTGCGGTGGGCTTCAAAGGCTGGACGTTGCCCATTCCGATTGTTCGTGAGGTGGAGGGCTGGCGGTTCGATACGGCAACCGGTCAGTCGATGATCAAAGTTCGGCGTATTGGGCGGAATGAACTATCGGCGATGCAGACGGCGCTGGCCTACCATGATGCACAGATGGAGTACGCCGCCGAGGATCATGATGGTGACGGGATTCTCGAGTATGCCCAGCGGTTTATCAGCAGCCCCGGCAAACACGATGGTTTGTACTGGGAGACCGCGGAGGGCGAGCCGGAGAGCCCCACTGGCGCATTGCTCGCGGGCCACGAACCGGGAAAGGACTACCACGGTTATTACTATCGCATCCTGACCGGACAGGGGGAGCATGCTCCCGGTGGCGCCATGAGTTACCTGCAGGGTGACAGCATGGTGAATGGTTTTGCTCTGATTGCCTGGCCCGCGGTGTATCGGGATACGGGGGTCATGTCGTTCCTCCTCGGCCGTAATGGGGTTCTGTACGAAGCCGATCTGGGCTCCAAAGGCGCTGCCTTTGCTTCAGCCGTGCCCTCGTATGACCCAGATACGCGCTGGTCGACCGTCGCAGCAGGATTCTCTCAGGTCGTCGAGGATTAGTTTCGCCTGGACCGGCAGGTGGGCCTTGAGGTGTCATGGCCCCGGGTCGCAGACACAATTCACGGAGAAGTTGTGGGTTGATAGGGACGGGGCATTTCCCATGAAATAACACCCCGTGTGTGTGGGATTTTCCCAGCAGGACTCACGAACACAGCAGGGCATATTGGATTGGTGTTAACAGGCCCAAGTGTCTGTGATTCACGAAATGCGAATAAACGCGGGCGCAGAAGAACGAAACTAACCCGTGCAGATAAAAAAATAAACTAAACTAAACAACAAACTGTAAACCAAAGGAGAAATTCAATGAGGCCCATGAATCTCAAAAGTGTGACCAGGCGATTGGCCGCCGGCTTGATGCTGGTGTCCGGCGCCTCGGTGTACGCTGCGGACAAACCCAATATTCTGGTCATCTGGGGTGATGACATCGGTACCTGGAACATCAGCCATAACAACCGGGGCATGATGGGTTACCAGACCCCCAATATCGACCGCATCGCCGACGAGGGTGTTGCCTTCACTGACTACTACGCCCAGCAGAGCTGCACCGCGGGTCGTGCGGCCTTCATCAGCGGATCCGTGCCGGTACGTTCCGGGATGACCAAGGTGGGTCTGCCCGGCGCGGCGGAAGGCTGGCAGAAAACCGACGTGACCATGGCCAGTGTGCTCAAGGATCAGGGTTACGCCACCGGGCAGTTTGGCAAGAACCACCAGGGGGATCGAAACGAGCATCTGCCTACCGTTCACGGTTTCGATGAATTTTTCGGCAACCTCTATCATCTGAACGCTGAGGAAGAGCCGGAAAACGAGGACTATCCCCGGGACATGAAGCTGGCCAATGGCAAGACTTTCCTGGAGACCTTCGGTCCACGCGGCGTGATGCACTGCTTTGCCAGCGACAAGGATGACGTCACGGAGGATTCGCGCTTCGGCAAGGTGGGCAAGCAGCGCTGCGAAGATACCGGACCCCTGACCAAGAAGCGCATGGAAACGGTGGATGACGAAACCTCCGACCGCGCCATCGAGTTCATCAAGGAGCAGCAGAAAGCGGGCAAGCCCTGGTTCGTCTGGTGGAACGGCACCCGTATGCACTTCCGCACCCACGTGAAAGATGAACTGCGGGGTATCTCCGGTCAGGATGAGTATTCCGACGGCATGGTCGAACATGACCGCCACGTGGGCAAGCTGTTGAAGGCCCTGGATGACCTGCAGGTCGCGGACGACACCATCGTGTTCTACTCCACCGACAACGGCCCCCACTACAACACCTGGCCGGATGCGGGCACCACACCGTTCCGCAGCGAGAAGAACTCCAACTGGGAAGGTGCCTACCGGGTACCCGCGTTCGTGCGCTGGCCGGGACACTTTCCCAAGGACGTGACCCTCAACGGCATCATTTCCCATGAGGACTGGCTGCCCACCTTTGCCGCGGCGGCCGGTGCCCCCGATGTCAAAGAGAAGCTGCTGAAGGGCACGGCAATCAATGGCCGCAAGTACCGCAACCACCTCGACGGCTACAACATGCTGGACTATCTCAGCGGCAAGACCGATGCGTCACCACGGCATGAGTTCTGGTATGTCAACGATGACGGCCAGGTGGTGGCCGCCCGTTACGACGACTGGAAGGTGGTGTTCCTGGAGAATCGGGGCGAGGCCTTTGGTGTCTGGCGGGAACCCTTCATAGAACTGCGCGCACCCCTGCTGTTCAACCTGAGACGGGATCCGTTCGAGAAGGCGCAGCACAACGCCAATACCTACAACGACTGGTTCCTGGATCGTCCCTTCGTGATCGTTCCGATTCAGGGACTTGCGGCTCAGTTCCTGATGTCGATGAAAGAGTATCCGCCGAGTCAGTCGCCGGGTTCTTTCAACCTGACCAAGATCGAGGAAAGTCTGAAGAACATGGGCAGCGGCCGCTGACCACCTGACAGACCGTCATTCCCAACTTTCCAACAACGGAGCCGTTCCGGTATGCGGAACGGCTCCGCTTGGAGTCACAATCATGCACAAGTTATTAACCCGGCCGTTAAATACAGAGATCGCTATGCGGCGTATGCAATCTTTTGGTGTTCAAAATACTTGCGAACCCGTCCAGGAGTT
>JBEVVH010000025.1:0-25253 GCA_040507245.1 Candidatus Thiodiazotropha sp. | reverse complement strand
CTCTTCTCATTTTGATTGACCGCAACTTCAATCATGGCGCATTACGACGCCGTTCGTGAGAGGGGAGGAGACCATTACATCGGGCTACTGTGGACTCATCGGTTTACAAATCCACCGGCAGGTAGAAAAACACGAAACGTCCGTCTTCGATGTCCACCATCAGGGTGGCGCCATGGTAGATCCCGTAATCCACATAGCCCGGTATCGCGCTGTCCAGATGGCATTCACTGGCATGCTGGGGTGATTCGAAATCCCGGTCTCGGTCATACCAGGAGAGCAGCATTTGCTCCCCCAAGCGCTCGTCCGCCTCTGCGTTGGTCCGTTTCATCGCCACAAGATAGTCCGCTAACCGGGGCTCGGGATGCAGTTTCACAACCTCCACCCCGGACAGGTCCGGTTCGCTGCGCAGGTTGCAGGTCGTGCCATCTGTCCTGGAATCGTCATTCATATTCATTATCCGGTTTGGTGTGAAACAGGTCGGTTCAGCGGGGAATCCAGTTGAACAGCACCCGATGCCTGACCATCAGCCAGATCAGCAGGATCGCCGATCCGTGCACCAGAGTCCCCCAGAACAGGTTGCCGAGGATCGGAATCGGCAGGTTGCTCGCCAGAAGGATGATATAGACATGCACCGTGAAAACGTAGAGCGAGGACTGCCCCAGGGGAATCAGCAACCAGCCTAGGGCCCGCTCGAATAACCGCCAATAGCGGCTTAGCAGGATATACATGCTGACGAACAGGGCGAAGTTGTTGAGTACCCGGCCCGGTCCAAGCAGGGTCTTGTCGAACCAGAAACCGCGGATCTCCAGGTAACTGTCGGGCGAGATGAAGGACCAGGTCGGCCAGGGCCAGAACAGGGGGTTGGGCGCATTGTAGGCGAACAGGATGAAACCCACGCAGAGTGCCGCGGCCAGAGGTGTCCGAACCAACGGTTGGATTCCGCGACCAGCCATCCCAGTACCTGCTCCCGGTAAAAACCGACCGCCAGGCCGGTGAAGAACAGCATTTGCCAGGACATCAGGGGAAAGCCCAGTTCGAAACGGGCAGGTGTGAGTTGCAGTCCCAGGAACAGATTGGCGATGTACAACGACCAGGAGAACAGCAGCAGCCAGACCAGATGACCGCGTATCAGTACCCGGATGGCGAGGGGGGCGAGACTCAGCAGGATCACATACAGTCCGATGATCTGAAACTGGTGTGGATCGATCTGCAGGGTCAGGGCCTTCCAAACCCAGATCCACCAGGGTGCGGTGTCGGACGGGTAGAGGTAGAAGGAGTGGCTACGTTGATTCGGCACCCACCAGTGGGTGACATCGAAGCTGTTGATGAAAGGCAAAAGGCTGATCAGGGCGATGCTGAGAATGACGAAAAGATTGACCCGGTAGAGTTTGAAAGCCCGCTGCCAGAGTTTGTTCGCGGCGGCAGTCAATCCTTCCGATCGGGCACGTTTGCCATAAACCAGACCCACCACCAGACCCGAGAGCATGACAAACCCCTCGGCGCTGGAGACAAGCCCCAAACGTTCCCAGGCAAGCATGGAAAACAGGGAGTAATACTCAAGATGCACCACCACCACGTATACCATGATCAGGCCGCGCATGAAGTCGAGCCTCAGGTCTCTTTTATCGTGCTCTGGATAGGCCCAGTGATATGGATCGTGCATAGTGAATCTGAAATGATGGAAAACCCTGCCTATGACAGTGGCGGCGGAATGACGTTCGCAGGGTGTGGTTTTTGAACATTGTTCGGGATGATTTCGGGATCAGCCGGAAACCTTCGGTCCTTCTGCGTGCGCGGGATTGTAGCACCGGAGGTCAGTAGTCGTTTAGCGACCAGATCCCGAATCGGCCAATGCTAGGAGATTCAGCAAGGGAATCTAGCGCCTGAAAAGGGGTGGTTGGGAGTGATTCAGGAGGGCTGGCACTCGCCAAGGTTTCACAGGATTGAGATAATTGTATGTTGCGGGCCTGGAGACCTTGATGGGTCATTGAGCGTCATTCGCATGCGTCTGAGACACAATGCCGGCTGCCGATATTACCCAATGTAGGGGCGAATGAATATTGTGAGGCAGAATCGATAGCCGGTGCGTGGTGTCCGGGTAGAATTTGAACAGTCCGCATAGGGTGTTTGTCCTCAAGCTCGCTCCATGAGTAGGCGCGATTTAAGGCGCAGACTACCATCCACCAACCAGTGCCTGTTATCACTCATCCAACCCGAAGGGCTGTGACTGAAAGGATGAGCGTAAACTGGCCCTAGAGACTGTACATGCGTAACCGGATCGACCTGATCGATGTGGCAAAGGGTATGAGTATCCTGTTAGTCGCCTTTCACCACAGTCAGCTTGCCTCCCAGTATTCAGGGCTTAGCAGTGCTATGGGATTGTTCCGCATGCCGCTGTTTTTCTTTCTCTCAGGGGTGTTTTTCAAGGCGCTGGCGCCGCCCGGTGAGTTTATTGCGCATAAGACGCAGGCCTTGATCAAACCCTATTTCGCCACCCTTGGGCTGCTACTGCTGACCACGATCCTGTTGGGGCGTGATGGCGTCCTGGGAGAGGCCTTCGGTATTCTGTATGGTACCGGCGACACCATTCGCTGGACTCCTATGTGGTTTCTGACCATGTTGTGGGTTCTGTTCATGGGTTCCTATCTGCTGGTTCGTTGGCTCAGGCTCGACGCACGTTCTGCCATGCTGCAGTCCCTGGTACTGATAGTGATGCTTCTGGTTGGGGTGGTCTGGATGGATTTGTTTCGCGGGGCTGAGGTCAGGGTGTTCAATCAGACCTATATCCTTCCAGGCTTGCCGTTCAACGTCGATCTGATTTTCATCAGCATGGCTTATTTCATGCTGGGCCATTTCCTCAGTGGCAGGGTCAAGGCATTTGCACCCAATCCCTGGCTCCTGACCGGTATGATGGTGGTGTTCTTCTCGATTGTGTTGTTCAGCGATGCGGCTGTTGATCTCAATCGCAGGATCTACCGGGAACCGGTACAGGCAACCCTGGGCGCCCTGTCCGGTATCTATCTGGTGCTGACCAGTGCCTACCTGATTTCACGGGTATCGCGCATCAAGGCATTCTTCAAGGCATTCGGATCTGCGAGTCTGTTCATACTCATCTTCCACTATGTGTTGATGGCAAAGCTGCAGTCCGGTTTCGATCGCTGGATCTCCGCGGATTGGATACTGCTCACGGCGACGATTTCCTACGCGTTCAGCGTGTCATTTCCGCTGTTCATCAAACGGGTGATTGAACGAAACCGTTTTCTGCGCCCCCTCTACTTCCCGGTCAAGCAGGCACAGCCCGGGAACGCCGTGCGTGCAGATACAGTCCCGGCGGACAAGTCTCCGTCGGGTTGATGCGCATCAACCTGAATAAATAGGAGTCGCTTCATGGCCGATGGAAACCTGTTAGAGCATCTGCCGGACAGCCTCTCCAAAGAGCAATTCGATGAACTGCTCAAGGATCGGCCGGTGCGCATCGAGCGTATTCTTTCCCATGGCCAGGCATCTCCTGAATCGGGATGGTATGACCAGGACGAACATGAATGGGTGCTGCTGCTTCAGGGTCGTGCCAGGCTGGCGATTGAGGATCAGCAGGACATCGATTTGACTGCGGGGGACTATCTGTTGATACCGGCACACACCCGGCACCGGGTGAGTTGGACAGATCCGGAGGTCATCACTATCTGGTTGGCGGTGTTTTACAGCACCTGTTGATGGGCGTGGGTTAAGCTACGATTTTCCGCGTCCGTATCCTGCGGGGTACTTGTCGGTTGAGAACAGGGGGGCATTGCTGATGGGGCTTTTCCGGCCTTCGGTTTGAGTCAGTTTTCAGATGCTTTGGAAGGAGCGGCACTATGCCTCACAAAGAACACCATTGTTCGCACCGTAGCGGTTGGTTGCGCGCCGCGGTCATGGGTGCGAATGACGGAATCGTATCAACCGCCAGTCTGGTGATCGGCGTGGCTGCTGCTCAAGTGGCTCAGTCGGATGTGTTACTGGCCGGTCTCGTGGCGGGCGCCATGTCCATGGCTGCCGGTGAATATGTCTCGGTAAGTTCACAGGCGGACATGGAAGCCGCCGACCTGGAGTTGGAGCAAAAGGCCCTGGAAGAGGATCGGGAACTCGAGATGCAGGAGTTGGCCGAGATCTACAGGGCACGTGGTCTTGATCAGAACCTGGCGATCCAGGTGGCGGATCAGTTGATGGCGCACAATGCCCTGGAGGCGCATGCCCGGGATGAGATCGGGATCACCGAAACCGGTCGGGCACAGCCGGTCCTGGCCGGGGTTTCTTCAGCCCTGACCTTCACCGTCGGGGCGGCATTGCCGTTATTGGCGGCCTGGTATGCGCCCAGATCCGAGTTGATCCTCTACGTGGCATTGAGTTCGTTGCTGTTCCTGGGTTCCTTGGGCGCCATTGCCGCACGTGCGGGGGGGGCGCCCCGGTCCTGCGGGCTGCGGCACGGGTGACCTTCTGGGGTGCACTGGCCATGGCCCTGACCGCAGGGGTCGGTCTCGCCTTCAATATCTCGGGTTGAATGAGGATAAGGTAGCGCATTGACGAATGGCATGGCGCGATGGATTGTTCTGCATAAGCGGGGAGACTTGCTTGAATCCATCACGTTCAAAGTCCCGTATCAAGGTGAGGTTCATTCATGACGTTCGCTGTGCCCGTCTAAGAGACGGGTAAAAAAAAGTGGCCGGATGGCCACTTTAAATTCGGATCATTCCCTTGCTTGTGTTATGCAACCGAGATCCCTATCAGTAACTGTGCCTCCCTGGCACCTTTCTCTGTACAGCGTTTCCGCGACTACGTATTCTGGCGATGATCTGTGTAAGTTCCTTCATCGGACGATGAAGTTTTTATGACGGGGCGTATAACGATTCAGGGAGAGACAAAGTGAAAACAGACAATCCGTTTCTGTTGGTGGGAGGTCTGTGCAGTCTTGCGGTGGCCGCACTGCACATCGCCATTGTTATCGGAGGTGGTGAATGGTATCGCTTTTTCGGGGCAGGGGAGGCGCTGGCTCGTATGGCGGAAGAAGGGGATGTCTACCCTGCGATCCTGACCTTGTGCATTGCCGCGGTGTTCTCTATTTGGGCGCTGTATGCATTTTCAGGGGCCGGTCTGATGCGGCGATTACCCTGGTTGAAAGCGGTCCTGGCGGTCATCGCGGCCGTCTACCTCTTACGGGGACTCGGCGGGATTCCGTTGTTGTTGATGTCGGAGCGCCCTTATGCGCTCGAACAGCAGGACAGTATGGTCTTTATGGCGACCTCTTCGCTGATCAGCTTCTCGTTTGGCGTGATGTACGCGCTGGGGCTTTGGCGGCACCGCATGCGTGCTTCGACCGCATGACAGCTGCGCCTGAAACCTGTTATGGGGCCCTGCTGCAGTAAAGACCACTACACGAGATCAGGATTTTTTAACGAACTCGGACTTGAGCTTCATGGCGCCAATACCGTCAATCTTGCAGTCGATGTTGTGATCGCCCTCGACCAGACGAATGTTCTTCACTTTCGTGCCCACTTTAACGACAGATGAACTGCCTTTGACCTTCAGGTCCTTGATGACGGTCACGCTGTCTCCGTCCTCAAGCCGGTTGCCGTGGGCGTCCATGACGATGATTTCGTCGGACGCTTGAACCTTGGCTTCCTCAGGCGACCACTCGTGGGCGCACTCGGGACAGACCAATAGCGGGCCGTCCTGGTAGGTGTATTCCGAGCCACATTTCGGGCAGGCAGGTAGTTGAGACATGCTGTGTTTTCGCTCGATGCTTCAGTTCTTGAGTTTGATCACCAGGCTGGTGATGCCATTTTCCCGGGCCAGTTTGCGTGCCGCATTCAGTTGTGACTGGCTGGCATAGGGGCCGCTGCGCACCCGGTGATAGGTGTCCCGGTTGTTGATGCTGACCTTTTGGATCTCTGCCTCTATGCCGATCAGGGCCAGGCGCGCCTTGAGGCGGTCCGCGTCCTGGTATTTACGGAACGATCCCATCTGCAGGATGTAGCTCCCCTGTTCCGGAATCGAAGCAGTGGTCGTCTCGCGGGGCTGCGGCTTGTGTGCTGCGGGCGGCTCTTCGGGGGTGACGATCTCCTCGTCGGGAATCACCACCTCCATCTCCGGCAGGATGGTGTAGAACTCAAAGGTGGGCTTCGGCGCCGGAGGTGAGGTCTCCTGGGCGGTCTTTGGTTGTGGCCGTGCTTTGATTCCAGGGACATCCCCGTCGCTCAGATTCGGTCCGAGCTGCAGCCAGGCCAGACCCATCAGGAAGGCCCCGGCCACCAGTCCGGCAAACAGGTAGAAGCCGCAACTGCAGCTGCTTTTGGCGCGGGACTTTGCGCCACCGGCACGATGCTTGTAATCCGCCATCTTCGCAGGTCCTGGGTTACATCTTATCCGGGGCGCTGACCCCTAACAGACTCAGGCCGTTGCGCAACACCTGGCGGGTGGCCAGGATCAGCTGCAGTCGGGCGTTGCGCAGTGCCTCATCCTCAATGAGGAATTTGTGGGCGTTGTAATAGGTGTGGAAATCCGTGGCCAGATCACGCAGGTAGTGAGTCAACTGGTGGGGTTCCTCGTTGAGGGCCGACAGTTCGAGGATTTCCGGATATTTGGCCAGCCGGGTCATCAAGGCCTGTTCATGGGCCTCGCTGAGGCAGCCGTAGTCCACCGCCCGGGGATCGCTTTCGATCACGATCTGCTGTTCGGCCGCCTGCTGCAGCACGCTGCAGATGCGCGCATGGGCATACTGGACATAGTAGACCGGGTTGTCGCTGGACTGGGACTTGGCCAGATCCAGGTCGAAATCCATGTGCTGCTCGCATTTGCGCATCACATAGAAGAAACGGGCTGCATCTGCGCCGACCTCTTTGCGCAGTTCCCGCAGGGTCACGAACTCACCGGAGCGGGTCGACATCTGTACCTTGGCGCCGTTGCGATAGAGGATCGCGAATTGCACCAGCAGCACATCGAGTTTCTCCGCCTGGTTACCCAGGGCGCTCAGGGCCGCCTTGACCCGGGGGACGTAGCCATGGTGATCGGCGCCCCAGATGTCGATGACTCGGTCGAAACCGCGTTCCAGCTTGTCCAGGTGATAGGCGATGTCCGAGGCGAAGTAGGTGGTCTGGCCGTTCTCTCGGACCACCACCCGGTCGAGGTCATCCCCGAAATCGGTGGAACGGAACCACAGCGCCCCCTCTTTTTCATAGAGATAGCCGCTGGAGCGTAACCGCTCGATGACCCGGTTGACCGCTCCGGATTCGGTGAGACTGCGTTCGGAATACCACTCATCGTAGTGCACGCCGAACAGGGATAGGTCGTCGCGGATGTCATCCAGTATGGCGTTGAGCCCCAGTTCGAAGACGAACCGGTAGCGGTTGTCGCCAAGCAGTGTCTTCGCCTGCCCGATCAGTCCGTCGATGTGCGCCTCCTTGTCGCCCCCGGCAGGCTCGTCCGCGGGCACCCCGTCGAAGACTTCCGAGGCGTCATGCCGATAGGCCTCGCCATGATCCCGATGCAGGGTGGCGGCGATGTCCCATACATAGTCGCCCTTGTAGCCGTTGGCGGGGAAGGTCAGGGTGGCGTCGCACAGCTCCAGGTAGCGCAGCCAGACCGAGGTGGCGAGAATGTCTATCTGGCGTCCCGCATCGTTGACGTAGTATTCCCGGTACACCTGGAATCCCACCGCCTCGAGCAGGTCCGCCACCACGGAGCCGTAGGCGGCGCCACGGCCATGACCCACGTGCAGCGGGCCGGTGGGGTTGGCGGAGACGTATTCGACCTGAACCTTCCTGCCCGCACCCAGATCGCTGCGGCCGAAACCATGACCCTGCTGAAGAATCTGTGGGATCAGCTCGTGGTAGGCGTCCTGGGTGAGGGTGAAATTGATGAAACCGGGACCGGCGATCTCGCACTTTTCCACCAGCTTGGATGCAGGCAGGGCCCCGACCAGCGCCTGGGCCAGTTCACGGGGATTGCGGCCTGCGGGTTTCGCCAGTACCAACGCGGCGTTGGTGGCAAAGTCGCCGTGACTGCTGTCTTTGGTGCGGTCGATCTTGGGGCGGGTCAGTGTCTCTGCGGGGATCACTCCCTGGCTGGCGAGTTGCTGCAGTGCCGAATAGACCAGGTCCTCGATTTGTTTCTTCATGGCTGTTGTGGCTAAAACCTGTTTTGGGGTGGGCAAGGATACCAGGAAACAGCGGAAACGTGGGAGCGCCGGGGCGTCCGGCTGGGCTTGCTTTAGCTCATCAAAGGGTCAAAAACGCTTCATTCCACCGTCACACACCGGTCATTTGGCCCTTCTAGACTGATACGGTACCCAAAAGACGGAAACGAAAATCATGTCAGTCGAAAAACGCTACAGTAAGCGCTATCCCCTGGATGGCGATGTCTATATCCGCTACCGCAAGCAGCGGCTGATGCCTGCCAAGGCGGTGAACTGTTCCATGCAGGGGATATTCCTCAGCACCGAGAGTCTGACCATGCTCACCGGGGCGTTGGTTGAGCTTGAGTTGTTCCGCGGCGGTCGTCAATGGTCGATCATGGGTGTTGTCACCCATGTCCAACCCGATGGCATCGGGGTGATATTCTGGAAACCCCAGCCGGAACTCTACGACTGGGCCATCAGCCAGTCAGGGGTGCGTGGAAGACCCAATGCTCTGGTCAATTCGACGCTGCTGGATCCTGCCCTGGATTGCAACTGAATATAGCCCCTCGGGTGTTGCGCTGCTGACACCTGGTCCCTGAAAAACGCCATTTCCCCCTCCTGCCCCGCCGGTTTCGGCGGGGCAGGCGTCAGCGTGCGTTGTCATTTGGATGTAACAAAGCTCCTGTTTAATACCCGGCAGATCTATCAGATGACTAGGAAACGGAGATGGCGATACCAAGAATTCTGGCCGTGGACGATGAATCGGCGGTGGGTGAGATGCTGCGCTTTATCCTGGAGCAGGACGGCTTCCAGGCGGATGTGGTCGAGGATGCCACCCAGGCGATCGGTTTTATCAAGAAGTCACGGCCTGACCTGATCCTGCTCGACTGGATGCTGCCCGGCATGAGCGGCATCGAACTGGCGGGACGTCTCAAACAGGACAGTGATACTGAGTCGATACCCATCATCATGCTCACCGCGAAAGGCGAGGAGAACGACAAGGTCAAAGGCCTGGAAATCGGTGCGGAGGATTATGTCACCAAGCCGTTCTCGGCCCGTGAACTACTCGCCCGGATCCGTTCCATTCTGCGCCGGGTCTCCCCCCTGCTGGCCGGGGAGGTGCTCAACTGCCAGGGTCTGCAACTCGATCCGGTAAGCCACCGGGTGACCTCCGAGGAGCAGGTGGTGGACCTGGGCCCAACCGAATTCCGCCTGTTGCACTATTTTATGACCCACCGGGAACGGGTGTTTTCCCGGGGGCAGCTGCTTGACCGGGTCTGGGGCACCAATGTGTATATCGAAGAGCGCACCGTAGACGTGCACATCCGGCGCCTGCGCAAGGCCCTGGAGGACACCGGCAAGGACAAACTGCTGCAGACAGTGCGGGGTGCCGGCTACCGATTTTCCGAGCGTCTGTAACATAACTGTCATATTTCGCTCATCCAGTGTTCATGTTGGACGCCTATCCTCTGCACCACTGAAATTACAGTACGCCGTTCAGCGACGGCAGACACACTCTCTGAGGGAGAATAAGATTATGAAAAAGCTGATTTCCGCAGCGATCGCGGTTTCCCTGACCGGTTTCGCCGGCATGGCCGCTGCCCGTGACTACATCAGTATCGTGGGATCCTCTACCGTGTATCCTTTCGCCACCGTGGTCGCCGAACAGTTCGGTAAAACCACCCAGTTCAAGACCCCCAAGATCGAGTCCACCGGCTCCGGCGGCGGTTTGAAACTGTTCTGCTCCGGTGTGGGTGTCGAGCATCCTGACATCACCAATGCCTCCCGTCGGATCAAGAAGTCCGAGGTCGAGACCTGCGACAAGAACGGTGTGAAAGACATCGTGGAAGTGAAAGTCGGTTATGACGGTATCGCCATGGCCAACTCCAAAGCCGCACCTCAGTTCTCCCTGAGCCGTCGCGACATCTTCCTGGCCCTGGCCAAGCAGGTTCCGGATCCTAAGGATCCCGAGAGCGGCAAGCTGGTCGCCAACCCTTACAACACCTGGAAGGAAGTGGACAAGGATCTGCCCGATATCGGTATCGAGGTGCTGGGTCCTCCTCCGACTTCCGGCACCCGTGACGCCTTCGCCGAACTGGCCATGGAAGGGGGTTGTAAGACCTTCGATTGGATCAAGGCGATGAAAAAGCAGGACAAGAAAGCCTATAAGGGCGTCTGCCACACCGTTCGTGAAGATGGCAAGTACATCGAAGCCGGTGAGAACGACAACCTGATCGTGCAGAAACTGGAAGCCAACAAGAACGCCCTGGGCGTATTTGGCTACAGCTTCCTGGACCAGAACTCCGACAAGGTTCAGGGTTCCGTGATCGACGGCGTTGCCCCGACCTTCGAGCAGATCGCCGACGGCAGCTACCCGGTTTCCCGTCCGCTCTACTTCTATGTGAAGAAGGCGCATGTGGGCACCATCCCCGGTATCGAAGAGTACCTGGCCGAGTTCAGCAGCAATAAGGCCTGGGGTGAAGAGGGTTACCTGGCTGACAAGGGCCTGATCCCCATGCCCGAAGCCGAGCGTAAGGCATTCAAGGAAGATGTCGAGGCTCTGAAAACCCTGAAGCTCTAATCAGGCTCGACCTGGCGGCTGCCTCCCGAACTCGGAAGGCAGCCGTTTTTTTCGGTAAGCGAATATGCATACGTCTACGCTCATCACCCTGTTGTTGGGGTTGATGTCACTGGCCTACTGGTTTGGCCGCAAACGATCCCTTAGCCTGGTGAATGGCCGGGTTCGAGATCTCCACTCACTGCCCTCCTACTACGGGCTTCACACCGCACTTTGGTGTGGCGTGCCGGCGCTGATCCTGCTGGTCCTGTGGATCGTTTTCCAGGAAAATGTGGTGATGGGCCTGGTGGTCGAGGGGCTGCCCGAGGAGATTCGAAACCTGCCTGAATCCCGTTTCGAGCTGGTGCTCAACGACGTACGCAACCTGGCCAACGGTAACATCGTCTCATCCGGCGTGAACGAGACCATGAGTCAGGCCGCTGAGCGCTACACCAACCTGATGAATATCAGTCATGCGGCGCTCTTCGTGGTCGCGCTGAGTATCGCAATTGGCGGTGCGGTATGGGCGAGAAGCCGTATTACCCCCGAACAGCGGGCCCGGAACCGGGTAGAGAAGGCGATCAACTTCTTCCTCCTCTCGAGTTCCACCCTGGCGATCTTCACCACCATCGGTATCGTGTTGTCGGTGCTGTTCGAATCGATTCGTTTTTTCCAACAGATTCCGATCACCGAGTTCCTGTTCGGACTCGAGTGGTCCCCGCAGACCGCAATCCGCGCCGATCAGGTCGGCTCCTCGGGGGGCTTCGGTTCGATACCCCTGTTTGCCGGCACTATGCTGATTACCTTCATAGCGATGGTGGTGGCGGTGCCCATCGGTCTGATGGCCGCGATCTACATGGCGGAATACGCAAGCAAACATTTCCGTACCCTGGCCAAACCGGTGCTGGAGATCCTGGCGGGTATCCCGACCGTGGTGTACGGCTTCTTTGCCGCCTTGACCGTAGCGCCCATGTTCCGTGACGCGGGTCATTCCATAGGCCTGACCGTCTCCTCGGAATCGGCCCTGGCCGCCGGAGTGGTGATGGGCATCATGATCATTCCGTTTGTCTCGTCCCTCTCCGACGATGTGATCAACGCAGTACCCCAGGCGATGCGCGACGGCTCTTACGGACTGGGCGCGACCCGCTCCGAGACCATCCGCCAGGTAATCATCCCGGCAGCCCTGCCGGGCATCGTGGGTGGCGTGCTGCTGGCCGTATCCCGGGCGATCGGCGAAACCATGATCGTGGTGATGGCTGCGGGCCTCTCCGCGAACCTGACCGCCAATCCCCTGGAGGCGGTGACCACGGTCACGGTACAGATCGTGACCCTGCTGGTGGGGGACCAGGAGTTCGACAGCGCCAAGACCCTGGCGGCCTTTGCCCTGGCTCTGGTGCTGTTCGTGATCACCCTGGCACTCAACATGTTCGCCCTGCACATCGTGCGCAAGTATCGGGAACAGTATGAATAATCAAGATCAGCAACACGCGACCACCATGAAACGGGTCGCTGCAGGACTCGACAGGCGTTATCGTCGGGAAAGGCATTTCCGCTGGCTGGGTCTGGGCGCCATCGTCACCGGCCTGGTGTTCGTCTCGTTCCTGTTCGTCACTATCTTTTCGAACGGCTATACCGCCTTCCAGCAGACCTTCATCAAGCTGGACATCAGCTACGACCCGCAACAGATTGCACCCGTAGGCGAGACCGATCCCCAGGTGCTGGCACGGGGAAATTACGGGGCCGTGGTCAAGGCCGCGATGCGCGAGATGTTCCCGGATGTGTCCAGCCGGCGTGACAAGAAGAAACTCTATGGTCTGGTCAGCAGCGGGGCGGATCACAAACTGCGCGAGCGCGTGATGGACGACCCGGCCCTGATCGGCACCAATGAGTCTGTCTGGGTCGAGGCGGACGACGATGTCGATATGTTGACCAAGGGACACATCGACCTGCGCCTGCCCGAATCGGACCGGCGGGTGAAGGATGATCAGCTGGGCTGGATCCACAAGTTGCAGGAAGACGGACGGATCGAAAAGCGCTTCAACACCACCTTCTTCACCGCGGGGGATTCCCGGGAACCGGAACTGGCGGGCATTCGTGGCGCTGCGGTCGGCTCCTTCTTCACCCTGTTGATCTGTCTGGCGATCGCCTTTCCGGTGGGTGTGGCCGCAGCGGTCTATCTGGAGGAGTTCGCACCGAAGAACCGCTGGACCGATCTGATTGAGGTGAACATCAACAACCTGGCCGCAGTGCCCTCCATCGTCTTCGGTCTGCTGGGCCTGGCGGTGTTCATCAACTTTTTCGGCCTGCCCCGCTCGGTGCCCCTGGTGGGCGGCCTGGTGCTGGCCCTGATGACCCTGCCGACGATTATTATCGCCAGTCGCGCCGCGCTCAAATCGGTCCCGCCCTCGATTCGTGAGGCGGCGCTCGGGGTGGGCGCCTCGCCGATGCAGACCATCACCCATCATGTGCTACCCCTGGCCCTGCCGGGCATGCTCACCGGCACCATCATCGGCATGGCCCAGGCCCTGGGTGAAACCGCGCCGCTGCTGATGATCGGCATGGTGGCCTTCATCGTCGACATTCCGGGCAGCATCATGGATCCCTCCGCAGTGCTTCCGGTGCAGATCTATCTGTGGGCCGACAGCCCGGAACGGGCCTTCGTGGAGCGCACTTCGGCCGCGATCATGGTGCTGCTGATGTTTCTCATCAGCATGAACCTGCTTGCCGTGTGGCTGAGAAAGAAGTTTGAACGGCGTTGGTAAAACCGCGCAAGTGAGGTTATCGTGGATCGGATTATGAATGAAACAACAGCCGTCAATAGTGAAGGTTTTGTTCCGACTAAAGCAGGCAATGCAGAGGATACAGTGACTGAAAAACTTCAGGGCGAGGGCACTGTGGGTGAGATCCATGTCGAGGATCCCCGCATGACCTGCCGTAACGTGAACGTCTATTATGGCGAAAAACAGGCGATCTTCGATGTCAATCTCGACATCGGCAAGAACCAGGTCATCGCCATGATCGGTCCCTCAGGCTGTGGCAAGTCCACCTTTCTGCGCTGCCTCAACCGCATGAACGACACCATCGATGTGTGTCGGGTGACCGGTTCGATCAAAATGGATGGCATGGATATCTACGACGGCAGTCTGGATGTGGTGCCGTTGCGGGCCAGTGTGGGGATGGTGTTCCAGAAACCCAATCCCTTCCCCAAGTCGATCTACGACAATATTGCCTATGGTCCGCGTATTCATGGATTGAGTGACAACAAGTCCCATCTGGATGAAATCGTCGAGACCTCGCTGGTCAAGGCGGGGCTGTGGAACGAGGTCAAGGACCGTCTGGACCAACCCGGTACCGGACTCTCCGGGGGGCAGCAGCAGCGCCTGTGTATCGCCCGGGCGATCGCCGTCAGCCCCGAAGTGATTCTGATGGATGAACCCTGTTCCGCCCTGGATCCCATCGCGACGGCTAAAATAGAAGAGCTGATCGACGAGTTGCGCGAGAACTACACCATCGCCATCGTCACCCACTCCATGCAGCAAGCCGCCCGGGTGAGCCAGAGAACCGCTTACTTCCATCTGGGCAAACTGATTGAAGTGGGCGAGACCGATCAGATTTTTACCGCCCCCCGACATAAGCTGACGGAAGACTACATTACCGGCCGTTTCGGTTAGAGAACAATTATGAACGACATGATTACTGGGCATACCGTAAAGGCATTCAACAAAGAGCTCGATCACCTCAACGAGTTGGTGCTCGAACTGGGGAACCTGGGACTGGACCAGCTGCGCCGGGCCGTACAGACTCTGAAGGACGAGAATCCCAAGGCCGCCGGACAGGTCATAGACCGGGATCGCAAGCTCAACGAAATCGACATCCAGGTGGACGAGGAGATCATCAAATTGATCGCCCGGCGTCAGCCCATGGCCAAGGATCTGCGGGATATCCTGACCGTGCAGAAAACCGTGGCGGACCTGGAGCGGGTGGGTGACGAGGCACGCAAGATCGCCAACCTGACCATTCACTTCTATGACAATGGCAAGAATCCTCCGCGCAGTGAGATTCTTCACGACATCTACAGCATGGCGGAGTTCGTCGACGAGATGCTGACCCAGAGCCTGCAGGCCTTCATCGACCTGAATGTGGACATGGCTATCGAGGTGATTCGCCTGGATCAGGAGCTGTTTGAAGAGTTTCGCGCCAGTCTGCGGCGCCTCACCACCTTCATCATGGAAGATCATCGCAATGTGGGATTGGTGGTGGATATCGTGCTGGCGCTGCGCGCTCTGGAACGCATCGGCGGGCATGCCAAGAACATCGGCGGATACGTGATCTTTCTGGTTACCGGCAAGGATGTGCGACATGAGGACCTGTCGGTCATCGCAGCGGAACTCTCGACTCGCTGAACTGCCCTGCCGCTGAGTCCCGCCGGGCAACGACTGCCCGGCGGGACTCAGCGGCAGGATTCAGGCTCGCGGTTTGTCAGATTTTGAACTGAGTGACCAGGGACCGGAGACTCTCTCCCAGTCGAGCCAGATTATGACTTGCGATCGCGGTCTGTTCCGCTGAATGGGCGTTCTGTTCCGAAATATCGTTGATATTGCCGACATTTCGGGAGATCTCTTCCGTAACCGAACCCTGCTGCTGAGCGGCCGTTGCGATTTGTGAGTTCATCTCCGAGATGGTGGTGACCGCCTGAGTGATCGCAGCCAGGGACTGTCCGGCTTCTTCCGCCTGCTCGACCGTCTGGCGAGCTCGGTCCCGGCTCTGATTCATCGTGTTCACTGCCTTTTCTGCGCCGACCTGCAAAATCTCGATCAGATTTTCAATCTCCGATGTGGACTCCTGGGTGCGTTGTGCGAGTGTTCTCACCTCATCCGCGACAACCGCGAAACCACGCCCCTGTTCACCGGCGCGCGCGGCCTCGATGGCGGCATTCAATGCCAGCAGATTGGTCTGTTCCGCAACACTCTTAATGACATCAAGCACTGAACCGATGTTCACCGAGTCCCCCTTGAGCTGTTCGATGACCGAGGAGGCCTGATCCACTTTCTGTGACAGGTCGTTGATCGCCCGGACGGCCTGAGCAACCACTTTGTTGCCGGCGTTCGCGTCCTGGTCGGCCTGTTTCGCAGCGTTGGAAGCCTGTTCGGTGTTGCGTGCCACTTCCTGTACCGTGGCGGTCATCTCGTGCATGGCTGTTGCGACGAGTTCGGTCTCCGTTTTTTGGCTTAGGATGCTGTTTTTTGTCTGTTCGGTGATGGCGGACATCTCCTCTGACGATGCGGCCAGTTGACTGGTGACGCTCGAGATTTCTCCGATCAATTGCTGCAGCTTTTCGACGAATCGATTGAAGTTGCTGCCCAGCTTACCGATTTCATCGGTACTAGCGACCGGAATACGCTTGGTCAGGTCTCCCTCGCCGTCGGCGATATCCTGCAACATCGTATTCGTCTGCCGCAGCGGATTGACGATGCCCCGTACGACCAAAATCGCTATCACCAATCCCAGAACCAGAGCAGTTCCGAATAGCAGTAGCATGCTTTGTTTGGTGGACGCCACATGCTCTTCGACGATCCGGCCCTGATCGGAGAGGGAAGCAAAAACACTGTCGCGCAATTTCACCGTATCCTGAGCCATCACCGGACCGAGCCTGTCAAGGGTGTCGTGAATGGCCTGATTGCGCATGTTGATGGCCTGCACCACCTCTTCGAAGGCACTCAGATAGTCCTCGACTGTTCCGATCACCTCCTGTGCCAGCTGGCGCCGGTTTGGATTCTGCAACTCCTCCAGCAGGGAATGCATGGTTTGCTTGGCTGCGCTGAATTCCGCCTCCACGGCTGATTTCGACGGCGCGTCGTTATCCACCAGAAACCGAACCGCGTTGAGCCGTCCGAGGAGCAGATGGCGCATGGCCAAGCCGCCGTCGTACGCGGCTTGGGCGTCCCCATCCTGATTGGCGGTGTCCATGATTTCACTGAGATTGCGTTCGATGAGCGGTCCCTTTACATCGAGCACCTTATGTAGCAGGTCATGGCGTTTGTGCATATTGGTAACCACCACATTGCGGAAGCTGTCTGTGTATTCCTGGTGGTTTTGCTCGATACGATCAAGCATCGCGACACGCTCAGGGTTTGTTATCTCGCGACGGGCCTGCTTGAGGAGTTCGTCGATCTGCTGGGTCAGATCATCGAATTTCGCCACGTCCTCACTATTGGAAGTCTTGATGTAGTCTTTGACCCGCAACCGCTTCAGATAAACCTTCTCCATAGTGGTCGCGGCGGTTCCCGCATCCGGCGCCAGATCCTGAGTGATGCCGATGACGTTGGATTGGATGTTGTTCAGATTGATAAAGGCAATAGCGATCACGACTGAGCTGAGCAGCAGGATCAGGATGGGGGAAAGCATTGCTTTCGTACTGATTTTTAGATCCCGAAATCCTTGAATAAACATTGAAAACCCCTTGGAGAAGTATGGGCAACACAGATGAGGGTGTTGTAAGTAAGGTATGTAGGCTTGTGGAATTACTTGCCTTAAACCTTGGCGGCTACCCACAGGAAATATTTACTCATATAAATTATGGTTTTGGTCGTCGCTTACCCGGCCATCTGTCGAGGGTTGAGTGATTGTTAAGGTCAGTACATCTCCTGAGGATCCACATCCACCGACCAGCGCACCCTGCGACTCATGGGAAGCTGATCGATGCGCGTGAGCAGGTCCTTGAGCCAGCGGTGCAGCAGGGCGCGCTGGGTGGACTGAACCAGCAGGTGCGCGCGGGTCTTGCCCGCGCGTCGTTCCATGGGCGCCGGTATCGGTCCCCAGAACTCGATCCCCGTCAGGTCATTCGTGGGCGGACCGCTCTCCAGTAGCTGTTGAAGAAAATCTTCCGGTTGGCGCGCATCGTTCGCCTCCGCGCGGATCAACACCTGGTGGGTAAAGGGCGGCAGTTGCGCCAGTCGGCGTTCTTCCAGGGCTTCCGCTGAGAACGCCGGATAACCCTCGCGGATCAACAGTTGCATCAGCGGGTGATCCGGATGCCGGGTCTGGATCAGCACCTGACCGGGCCGCTCGGCCCGTCCTGCCCGTCCCGCCACCTGCAGGACCAGTTGCGCCATCCGCTCCCCTGCACGGAAGTCGGCGCCGAACAGACCCTGGTCCACATCCAGGATCGCCACCAGGGTCACTGCGGGAAAGTGATGCCCCTTGGCCAGCATCTGGGTGCCGAGCAACAGAGGAAAACGCCCCGCGCGGACATCTCCCAGCATTTTCTCGAGACTGCCCCTGCGTCGGGTGGTGTCCCGGTCGATTCGCGCCAACGGGGTGTCGGGAAACAGCTCCCTCAAACGCTCCTCCACCCGCTCCGTACCCTGCCCCACGGGTCGCAGATCGGGGCTGCCGCATTCCGGGCACTGCTCCGGCACCCGCTGCTGATGCCCGCAATGGTGGCACCAGAGCAGGTTTTTCTGCCGGTGGTGGGTCATCCGGGCATCGCAACGGGGGCAGTCGGTGAGCCAGCCGCAGGCATGGCAGGTCAGCATCGGCGCGTAGCCCCGGCGGTTGAGAAACACCATCGCCTGCTCGCCGCTGTCGAGGGTCTTTTTCAGCTCCCGGATCAGCACCGGGGAGAGGCCGTGATTGAGGGTCAGATTGCGGATGTCCACCAGCTGCAGTTTCGGAAGTTGGGAGTGGGCGGCGCGGTGGGGGAGTTGCAGCAGTTTGTAGCGGCCCTCCCGGGCATTGCGCAGGGATTCCAGGGACGGGGTCGCGGAACCGAGCACCACCGGGCAGTAGTGCTGCCGGGCTCGCACCAGGGAAAGATCCCGGGCGGAATAGCGGAATCCCTCCTGTTGCTTGAATGAGAGGTCGTGTTCCTCATCGACGATGATCAGCCCCAGTTTCGGCAGGGGGCAGAATACCGCAGAGCGGGTGCCGATCAGCACCGGTTGCCGGGCGCTGCGCATGGCCTGCCAGACCCGCTCCCGTTCACCATCCGGTAATCCGGAATGCAATGCCATGACCCGATCACCCAGGCGGTTGCGAAAGCGCTGCAACAGCTGGGGGGTGAGGCCGATTTCCGGTACCAGCACCAGCACTTGGCGGCCGGCCTGCAGGGCGGCTTCCACCAGGTAGAGGTAGACCTCGGTCTTGCCGCTTCCGGTGACTCCGTCGAGGAGAAAGGGTTGGAACTGACCCAGTTGTTCGCGTACTGCGTCCACGGCCTGTTGTTGCTGGCTGTTGAGGGCGTGGCGTTTCACCTCAGGTGGAGATTCAGTTGTGCTGTCCTGGCTGAGCTGGCAGGCCTCGATCCAGCCCTTTTCCGTCAGTATCCGGAGCACACTGTGGGTGGCGGAGGCTTCGGCTAACAGCAGCCGGGTGGCCAATCCAGCCTGGGCATGTCTGAGCCGATGCAGGATATCTCTCTGCTTCGGAGCCCGCTTGAGTGTTTCCAGGTCGATTTCCCGGCCCTGTTCGGTGAGCCGGTAGCCGGGCGTTGCGGAGCTTTGCTCGGGGCGATCCTTGCGCAGATTGATCGGCAGGGCATGGAAGATGACATCCCCCAGCGGGTGCTGGTAATAGTCCGCGGCCCAATGCAGCAGGTGCAGGTCCTCGGATGTGAACAGGGGCTGTGGATCGAGCTGCCGGATCGCCCGTTTGAGGGACTTTTCGGGCAGACTGGAATCCGCACTGACCCCAATCAGCAGGCCGATCCGGCTGCCACGACCGAAAGGAACCTGGAACCGGCAACCGGGCAGAGGGTTGAAGTCTCCCTGGGCGGGAGGCAGGTAGTCGAAGGCTGTCCGCAGGGGGCCGGCGAGAACGATTTGCAGGATAGGCTCCGATTCCATGCGCGCACTCTATCATGGGCTGCTGCCCGGCTGATAATCGCTGCCTGGTCCCGATGCAGATGGGTAATCCCTGTTCACAGTTGTTTGCTTGACGGACCAGGAAACGATCTCATACCCTTGCGGATGATATTGTATTTACGTTGGTAAATAGTGAGCTGTTTCGTTCCGTATTTTCTGGCTGTAATTGGACTGACGAGCTTTGGTTCCGAGGCGAACGGCATCAGGACGGATGTTGCGCCGGGTTCGGAATCTTCCCCTGTTGAAGAATCCGCTGGGTTGCAGGAATCCCGTGACCGCTACTGGCAGTGGCTGAGGGAAAGTGCGGACCGCCTCGACCGGGTCATGTCCGTTGACCCGGATGAGCGGGCGTCACGGGCGCTGCTGAAAACCGCCTGTGACCAGTCGCAACCGGTCAACCATCGTGAGCAGGCCTATCTGGCCGAGGCCGATGTCAGTCGAAAGGACCTGGGTCTCTCCTTTGATGCTGGCATCCGCGACAACTGGGACTCCGACTCCGACACCGTGGACGAGAATCAGAGGGCCTATGTAGGTCTCTCCTGGCAGGTGCTTGAGGACGGCTACCGTGAGAAGCGTCATCTCGCCCGTTTGGCGGAAGCCCGGGCCGAACAGGAGGTGTTGCGTTCCAAGGCTACCCGGACCGAGGATGTCGAGCGTTGCCGTTATGACGCCACACGGGACAGTTTTACTCCGCTCTGGACACCCCTGCTGACCCTCAAGGAAACCTTCCTAACCCAGGTCTCGGCATTGCAGCGGGAAAGTTACTGGATGGGTGGTCTCTATCTCGATGATCTGCTCGACAGTGAGCGGGAGCTCTGGGCGACCCGGGAACACTTGCGACGCCTGCAGCCGGATCCTGCCTCTCCAATGGAACAAGCCGGTCTATCGGGGATGCCGCTGCTACCCGACATCGATATGGTTTCGCTTCGCGCCCGAATCCAGCAGGATCCTGACCGGGATCGGCTGCTGCTCCTGGAACAGACCATCCTCGATGCCCAGCGGGAGGCCAGCGACGATACCTGGTTGCGTTTCTATCTGCGCTACGAGGTTCAGGAGGACAGCCGGGACAACGGCCCCGCGGTCGGCGCCACTTTTTCCATGCCGATCCTCTCCGGCGAAAGGGCTGAGGTGGCGCATGATTACCTCAGCAGGGAGGCGATGCAGTCTCACGAGCAGCGCCTCGCGATACGTCTGCACCGGGCCGAAACGGCCTACTCGGAATTGCTGGAACAGCGCGAACGGGTGGTACGACAGAACTACCGCTACCTGGCCGCCTATGAGCAGCTTCGCAGGAGTCTTGGGCGTTATGTCTGGCGCCCTGAAGCCGCTGACCTGAAGACCGCCCTGACCCGCATGGCCAGTCTGCTCGACGGTTCGGTGGAACTGCTGCGGGCGGTGGAGGAGATGTACCGCAGAGTGCACACGGTATTCTCCAGGGCCGGTATCGAATACCGCCCGGAGCTGGTGCGACTGAGTGCGATGCAGGGCAGCGATTACCGGGCGCGGGACGGAGCCCGTGCGCTGTATGTCTGGTCGGCGGGATTCAATGGCATGCGCAACGACGTGCTGATGGAGGTCCTCAGGGCCAAAGGCATCGGCCGGGTGGTTGTCAGCGGCAGTGAGCGGGTCATGGAGGAAAAACTCGAGGGTTTTCTCGGGATGTGCCGTGACAGGGGGGTGTCCGTGGAAATCCTCACCGGTGACAACGCCTGGCTGGAACCCGCCCGTCAGCCTGAGGTGTTGCGGAGGCTGCAGCATCTGGCCGGATTGACAGGTCAGCTGAACATCGATGTGGAACCCCACACCCTGGCGGACTATAAAACCCGTCGGCGTGAATACCTGGACCGCTATCTTGAGCTGTTACGGGTGATTCGCGAATCACTCGGTGCCGGGGTGACTCTCTCGGTATCGGTTCCCCTGCATTGGGACGCCGGTGATTACGCACGAATCAGTGAGCTGGCGGACCATGTCTACCTGATGGCTTATGAAATCGCCGATCCGGCCGCTCTCAAACGTAGGCTTGGCAAGGTTCTGCCATTCCTTGATCCCCGTGAGGTGGTGGTCGCGTTGCGGCCTGAGGATTTTCACGACGAGCTTCGGCTTGAAGCGGTGATCGGGGAATTATTCTCCGAGTTGGGGGTGACCCGTTTTGCCCTGCATGACCTGACCACCTATGTGAACGTCACCGATAGCCAATAAATGAGAATCAGGAACAAAAAAAGTTTTGTGGTGGTCGGCCCGGAGGGCAAGGCACCCAAGTCGCTGGGCTCGCGGATCACCCACTGGCTCTACCTGGCGTTTCTTGCGCTTCTGGCGATCTACCTGATCGTGTTCACCTTCAACTACATCACCACCTTTCAGATCCCCGGACAGATCGTGGTCGAACGTATCAAAGTGGCGTCACTGGAAGGCGGACGTATTCTGTCGCACAACGTGGTTGCGGGGGATCGGGTCAAGGCCGATGACCTGCTGCTGGTAATCGATAGCGGAAAAAGCTGTGAGCCGGTGCAGGACCGCAGCCTGGACAAGTTGAAACGTCAGCTGGCCCTCGATCGTCTGCAACTGGATGCGTTGCGGCAACGCCAAAACCGACTTCAGGTCCTCAGGCAGCAACTGCTGGATGAACGCCGCCTGGGTCGGGTGCTGGAGCTGGAGCGGGAGGATCGGGCAGCGGAACGGTCTCTGCAGCGGGAGCTCGACGAAGCGGGCCTGGACCAGGCCCTGCTCGAGGAGCAGATCCGCCTGCAAGAGCAACAGATCCAGGTCTATGCGTCGGAGCAACCCAACGACCCGGACTGTGGCCGGGAACGGATTGTCGCACCAGTCGATGGCCTGGTGGTGGCCGTCAATCAGCACTTGCATGAGGTGGTGGCTCGCAAGGAGACGCTGATGATTCTGATGCCGGATCAGCCGCGGGTGCAGGTCGAGGCCTTCGGTGAGGTCGACGAATCACTGCCGGTGAGCCTGGATCAACAGGTGGCGGTGATCCTGCCGGATGGTACCCGCAGCCTGGGTGAGGTGAGCGAGTTCGAAGCGTCCGCCTACCGTTTCCCCGACCGGGAGTTTCATGTCTACCAGCCGGAGGCCACATCGATGCGTGTCGTGATCCGTCCTACGGATTCGCAAACTGCCCGGCAGTGGATCGATTTCGACCGCCGGGATGTCTCCGTCAGGGGGGTGAAATGAATCAGGCACTGCTGATTACCGGGCCGCAAAATCCGCTGCGCCTGCCGTTCGATGAACGGGACAGTGGGACCGACTGGCGTGGCCTGGACGTGGGAGTCGATGCGGACTGTTTCCTGATCGATACCCTCGACCCGGGCGTGGCCCGCCATGCCCTGAATCAGGTCAGAAGCAAGCTGCTGCCGTCGATCTATCTCAAGCCCCTGGTGCTGATCCGTCATCAGGACGATCTGCCCGAAGAGCTGATCAGCCAGGCCGATCTGCAGATCACCCCCCGGCAGATGCAGGAGCCCTGGCCTTCGGAACTGCTCGACGGGATCGAGGCGATCAATCGCCGGGTCAACCGGCTGCAGGAGCAGCGCCTCAAAGCGGACACAAATCCTGCCCTGCGAGTGATCCGCTACCTCTATAGCCGCAACCGGGAGGTGGAACCGCGTCCCTCGATACGCAGCCGGGGCGGTTATGCCTACCCGGGACTCGGCAGCTTCTTCGGCGACTCCGATCAGAGCCTCTGGCAGACCCTGGAATTCCTGCGTGATCAGCACCTGGTACAAACCCGCTTCATCACCCGGACCCACCAGTGCACCAGCTGCGGATGCGCATTTCTGAACTTCAAGGAGACCTGTCCCCACTGCCAGTCCGAGTCCCTGCATGTGGACAACCTGGTGCACCATTTCCGCTGTGGCTACACCGCCGAGCTGGAGGATTTCAAACAGGCGGACCGCCTGGTCTGTCCCAAGTGCGATCATACCCTGCGCCAGATCGGGGTGGATTACGATAAACCCTCGGTCATGTATCACTGCCTGAGCTGCGACCACCGGTTCCAGGAGCCGGAGATTGCCACCACCTGTTACGATTGTCAGAGAACCGCGCCGCCGGAATACCAGACCCATCGTGACATTGAGGCCTACAAGCTGAGCATGCTGGGTGAAAGCGCGGCACTGTTCGGGCTCGATTCTCTGTTCGCCTCGATCCTCGAACGCCGCCTGCAACTACTGCCCCTGGATCTGTTCGAGCGTTTCGTCGCAGTGGAGAAGGCGCGTATCACACGCTATAAGAAATCGATCTCCAGCCTGCTGCTGTTTGATGTCAAAGGGCTTGAAGCGATCTACCTGACCCTGGGCGAGCGCACCAGTGAGGTCTATGAAGAACTGGCCAACCTGTTCTTCGCCATGTTGCGTACCTCGGATCTGGTCAGCAGCCGTAATGAGTCCCTGTTTTTGATGCTGCTCACCGAAACCTCCCAGGAGGATGCGCGGATCGTCGAGCAGCGTCTGCACCAGGGGGTTTCGGAACTGCTCGAGGCGAGCCTGGGAACCCGACCCGAAATCCTCTCGCGAATCCATGCGGTGGATCCGTCACTGGACCTGACCCCGCTGCTCGAAGGCTTTCTCAACGAACACCATGCTGACTGAAACCTACCGGTTCATCGAAGGCCTGACCACGGCCCAGTTGATCAGCTACTTCTGGCCGTTCTTCCTGTTTGACCTGACCCGCTATGTACTCTTCGATGTGTTGATTCTGACCCTCTACCTGCCCAGGCGTAAACGCAACCGGGCTCGCCGGGTCAAAGCGCGTAGCCTGCTGTACCATGAAAAACCCCTGGTCTCGGTGATCGTACCCGGCAAGAACGAAGGTAAACACATTCCGCGCCTGGCGGAATCCCTCACTCGACAGACCTATAAGCATCTGGAAATCGTAATCGTCGATGACGGCTCGGATGACGACACCGAGATGATCTGCCGGAAACTGCTGAGAGAAGGCCATATCGATCAGTTTGTGCGCAACGAGGTGCGTGGCGGCAAGGCTTCCGCAGCGAATACCGCGCTCTACTATTCGAAAGGTAAGTTCATCATTCACCTGGATGCGGATTCCGAGCTGCGCCACGACTCCATCGAGACCATCCTGCTGCCCTTCTACCTGGATGAGAAGGTGGCCGCGGTGGGCGGCGACATCCGGGTGGCCAACCTGGATGCGACCATGGCCACGCGAACCCAGGCGATCGAATATTTGAAGGGTATCTCCACCGGCCGCACGGTCTCCTCGATGCTCGGCATCCTGCGTATCATCGCCGGCGCCTACGGGGCCTTTCGACGGGATACGCTGGATCGCCTCGGCGGCTGGGACGTGGGCCCCGGTCTGGATGGGGATATCACCATGAAGATCCGCAAACTGGGTCTCAAGGTGGTGCACGAGCCCCACGCGGTTTGCTACACCAACGTCCCGGTCAAGTTCCGGGTGCTGGCGCGTCAGCGTTTTCGCTGGGACCGCTCCATGGTGCGCTTCCGCGCGCGCAAGCATCTCGACGTGCTGCTGCCCACCTCGAATTTTCGCCTCTTCGGTGGAAAACCTGTTTTTCAACCTGGTGCTGAATATCAAGTGGTGGTTCTACGTGGTGCAGGTGATCTTTTTCTACCGCTGCCAGCCAGGGAAAGCGAAGCGAAGGCTGGTAGTCCCCGGTAGTCGCGAGGCGATACTGGAAACCCGACGAGCCGTAGGCGCC
>JBEVVH010000024.1:0-25448 GCA_040507245.1 Candidatus Thiodiazotropha sp. | reverse complement strand
AAGCACTTCGCGTGGTAATTTTCTTGCATCGATTTTCTCTTCCATGGAAGAGGAGTATATCAGATATACTTAGTCGCCAGGTTAATAACTCTGCCAACAACCTGCTGGATATCATTGATGATATTCTTGACTTTTCAAAAATGGAAGCTGGCAAGATTCGACTCGATAATACAAATTTCGTTTTCGAATCACTGATCAATGGAGTCCGCGTACTATTTACACCAAAAGCCACAGATAAAGGTTTACGCCTGATTACCCATGTTGATCCAGAGATACCGAAAATTCTCAATGGTGACCCATCACGACTGAGACAAATCCTCATCAACCTTGTCGGCAATGCCATTAAATTCACCGGTGAAGGCGAAGTAACCGTGGAGGTAAAAAAACGCACTCAGAAGAATGATCGAATAGGGCTGCACTTCAGTATAAAAGACACGGGTATTGGCATCAGCCCGGAACAACAGGATAAACTCTTCAAGCCATTTCAACAGTGCGACAGTTCTATCACCCGTCACTATGGTGGCACAGGTCTTGGCCTGGTCATTGCCAAACGACTTGCTACCCTCATGGGCGGTCGTATTACGCTTTCCAGTAGTTCAGGGCTTGGTTCTACATTCAACGTACAAATCTATCTGTCACTACCCCAATCGAATACGATCAGCTTACCGGTTGACGATACCCAGCTTGTCAAGGAACAGCATGCCGGAACACCTGGAGCCCGTCTCAAATACTTAAAAGTCCTGGTCGTTGATGACAGTAACGTCAACCTGATGCTGGCCAAGACGCTACTTCACAATGAAGGCGCCGATGTGGTTGCAGTGACCAACGCATCAGATGCAATCGAGCATGCAAAAAAGCAATCTTTTGATTTGATATTGATGGATCTTGAAATGCCGAATATGAGTGGCATTGAGGCCGTAAGAGATCTAAAGAAAACCAAAGGAATCGCCTTGGACACCCCTGTTATCGCTGTTACAGCACATGTCCTTCCCGAGAAAAGGATTGAAGTTCATGACGCGGGCATGAATGACTTACTCACCAAGCCCTACCTGCCTGAGCAACTCTACAGCATAATCCTGAAATAGTGTGGTCAGCAGGATCCAAGCAGCAATGCCAATGAAACCGCATTGAATACCGATGTACAAGTGTATGATCGGGATGCGGCACTCATGTAGCGGGTAATGAGGAAGCCGCCAGATCGATACTCAGGGAATTTCTGGCGGTACTCCCGAATCTGGATGATGCCATTCGGCAAGCCTGCCGAGAGAAAAATTATGAATTGCTATTTGAGACCGTACACAAAATGGCTGGATTAGCGAGTGGCAGCGGTGCGCCTAAGATTCAGAATTCAGCCATGTACCTGAAGGCCATCCTGAAGCGTGACCCAAAACCTTACGAAGAAATCAATACTACCGTAGCCAGCTTACTTCAGAGCACCCGAGAATTTAATGATAAATTCTCGGGTGCTGCTACAGATAACTAAAAAATGATTTATGAGCTTACTTTGCGCCGGGCAAAGCCAAGAAAACCGATCAACCCACCGCCCAGCAGCATTGCAGTGGCAGGCTCAGGGACTGATACGGTCTCGCCAGAGGACGGATCTGATGAGATGATGTCCCAATCACCTACGTCACCTGAACGGACTGCCCAGGCGTACTGCAGCGCATCTTTCTGCTCTGCGAACTGAAGCGCCGTATAGGTGTAGAAAGTCCAGGCCACATCTGTTCGCAGGGCGTACTCCTGATCGACCAGTAGAAGTCATTGAAATCACTGGCCTGCAGGTTCAGAAAGGGACCAGTGTCTAGCACACCACCCTGAGTCGGGTTGCCGAGTGTATCGAACCAGAGACTGGCCAGTTCACTGTACACAGTGTTGCCATCCGTCGTCTGTACATCTCTGCCACAATCCGTTCCGGATAATGCGAAGTCGCAGCCAGGATTACCGGCATCCACCATGGTCGGCAAACGCCAGTCATCATAGCCCTGATAGACCAAGTCATCAGCCCATGCCATGGCATCATCCCAGGTCATCGCCCCATTATGTGCATACCCCTGAGTACCGGCATAGTTGGCATCCTGCATCCAGGTCAGATTCAGAGCGTCGTCGTAAATCAGTCCATTTCCTCTATCTATCAGCGTTGCGTTGGCTGATGCAGATAAAAACAGCAGACCCGCTGTCAAACCGATCCCTTTTTTTGACGAAATCATGTGACTTCTCCCAAATCCAGTTCCTTGTTGTACTTTCTTCCGAGTCAGCGAATCGCAGACCCACCCCAAATCGAAATTTGTAAGCGTCTGATTTACAACACCTGTCGGGTATTGCCTGACCATGACGATATTATTTAAATTACTACCATAGTAACCCATCACGAATGTCGAAGACAATTTTGACCGACTGTACTGACTAAATGTATTACCAATATAATTTACTATGTATAACAATAACTTAGATAATTTTCCACAATCTGGAGGGGGACAGTGAAATCCTCACAAATATTAAAATACCCAACCTGTTCCACATTTTGAAAGAACAGGTCAGGCATTTTCTTTAAATGAACTGTGATTAACGCCCCTCTTCTCTGCAGTTCAACATCCACCCGGTAATTAGCGCTGAAAATGTTTGATCACACCATTCTTGGCATATTTGTCGTGGTAAATCACATATCGGTAGATATCATTTTCAGACAGTTCCCTGATAAGATCGCTGTTTTCGTCCAGCTTTCTATCCAGACGACGATATTCGTGACCGGATAACCGGCCGTCCTTATCGTACTGTTTTGCCAGACGCTGGATTTCCCTGAGGTTCTTGAGTACCTGATAGCGCTCATCAGGGCTCAGGTTATGCCTTTCGTAGTTGAGATCTATGCGGTCATATTGACGTTCGATCCGGTTTACGATTCGGTCATCCCGTCCCCGCTCTCGGTGTTCCGATCTATCACCATAGTCCGCCATGACAGGGGAAGTGATCATCAGAACCAGAGCGCCAATCACTAGGTTTTTGTATGATTTTTTCATTGTCATTTCTCCAAGGTCGTCGGTTTTGCTTATTGACGCTTACAGAATACCCCGGCAATACTGAACACAAACTGAACGATCCACTGAGAGGTGTACTCGTTTTCGGGTCGGTAATATCCAGGACCTGCTGCGAATGATCTCTATGAAGATGGATCTCAGTACTGAATCTCTTCAACCGGTTTGATTTTCAGCACCCAGTTAATCCCGGTACCAAGCTATAATCAGCCTTTGCCAAGCGATAAGACACTTACGGAAGCTTATGAAGTACAGACAGTTATGCTTACTCAGTGCCTGCCTGATCGGTTTTCAGCACCTTACCTACGCAGAAACCCGATATGTTACAGATGAACTGCAGCTCGCACTCCATGAACAGATCAACTCGAAGGGACAACTGCTGGAACGTCTGGGCAGTGGGACAGAACTGGAACTACTGGAAGAGAGCGGTCTCTATGCCCGGGTCCGTACACCGAGCGGGGTAGAAGGCTGGACAAAGGCTGGATTTTTAATCAAGGAGAAACCGGCTCGTGCACAACTGGAGGATCTGAAAACTGAAAATCAGAAGCTGCAGGAAGAGCTGGCATCCGTGCGCAGCAAATTATCTGACGCCGAAGCAGATCTCTCTGAAACACAAACGGCAGCAGAGCCGGTCGTAGCAGAGGAACCTGAGGAATCTGATCGTATTGAGCAGGTCGTAGCTGCTCTGGACCGGGTACAACAGGAGAATGAAAGCTACCGACGACAGCTTTCAGGCATCGAGCATTCCATACCCCTGAACTGGGGACTGATCGGCGCCGGTATGACCTTTGGCTTAGGCCTGTTCGCGGGTTTCAGGATGTTCGACTATTTGAGTCGCAAGCGCCATGGCGGGATACGCATCTACTGAGTTTCGCAGACCAGCTTCTGTATGGGACTGAACCTGTGGCGCATTCCCGGACTGATCAGGACTCGATAGCGTATTTCTTCATCCGATAGAGCAGAGTATCCCGGGTCAAACCCAACAGACGAGCCGCTTTGCTGCGATTGCCTAAGGTTTTCATAAGTGCCTGCTGAATCAGATTCGCCTCCAGCTGATCCATGCTGATTCCCTGATCAGGTAATACGAACTGACCGTCACCCAGGGCTTTCTGCCTAGGCAGGGCACGAAACTCACTGGGCAGATTTTCGATTTCGATGCGCTTGCCTGAGAACAGGATCAACATGCGCTCCGCCAGATTCTTTAATTCGCGGACATTTCCCGGCCACGCATAGCTGTTCAGCAGTTTGAGCACCGATTTGCTGTAAACAGGGGGACGCAATCTGTAAGTTTCGGAAAGCTGCGTGGTTAGACCGCTGAGCAACAGGTCAACATCACCATTGCGCTCACGCAAAGGGGGCAGTTCCAGTGGAACAACATTCAAACGGTAGTAGAGGTCACTGCGGAATGTGCCCTCATTCAAAGACAACGCAAGATCCCTGTTGGTAGCCGCGACTACCCGGACATCCATCTTCTGGGTGCGGGCATGACCGACAGTCTGACATTCACCGGTTTCCAGAAAGCGCAGCAATTTGGCCTGTACCGCAACAGGCAACTCACCGATTTCATCCAGGAAAAGGGTGCCGCCATGGGCTGCCTGAACCTTGCCGATATTGTCTCCAGTGGCCCCGGTGAAAGAACCCTTTCTATGACCGAACAATTCGCTTTCGGCCAGTTGAGTCGGCAAAGCGGCGCAATTGACCGTTATGAAGGGTTTACCGCGACGATGGCTGTTTTCGTGGATTGCCTGGGCCAGAAGTTCTTTCCCTGTGCCACTCTCACCCGTAACGAGTACGGTGGCATCCGTTGCGGACACAATACGCATGGCACGGATCAATGTCTGAAATTCCGGGGCTTTTCCTAACATAACCATCTCCACTGAAAATCGGGGGTTATTGTAGAACAGAACGGTGTCCGGAGAAAACACCTCCTCCTGATCGGCGGCCCGGTTCTCATTGAAACACTTCCTTGACGATCTCAAGAAAACGTTTTGCCTGTGGAGAGAGGAATTTACCCCTGCGCAAGACGATGCCATAACTCCGGTCGGGAAAATATTCACCCAGTGGGATTGTGGCGACCTGCTCCTCACCGGTCAGACAGACGTCCGTTACGATTGAGATTCCCAGACCGATCTCCACATACTTCTTAATGACCTCCCAGCCACCGGCCTCCAGGGTCACGTTGTAGTTGGCATTGTGCTGCTTGAATACCAGATCCACCATGCGCCAGGTGCTCAGATGGTGGGGAGGCAGGATCAGGCCATAGGGACTGATATCGTGAAGACGGATCCCCTTCTTCTTGGTCAGTGGATGATTGAGGGGCGTTATCAGTACCGGAGCATAATTCACAACCGGCTGGTAGGTCACATCGTCCGGTATTTCCAGCATCGAGCCTATGGCCATGTCAGTTTCATCCGCGCGCAGCATGGCCATGCCGTCCCGACCGGTCACATTGTGCAGCTTCACCCGGATGCCGGGGTAGCGTTCGGCAAACAGTTGGATGGGTTCCGGCAGGATATACAGGATGGTGGACTCGCCGGCAGCGATATTCAATTCGCCGCTTTCAAGTTTGCCGCATGACGCGAGGAAGGTCTCCTGAAGTTTGTCCATCCCCTCAACCAAGGGCTGAGAGAGCTTGTACAGAGTCTCACCTTCGGGTGTGAGCTTGATCTTAGGACCTCGCCGTTCAAACAGCACCGTTTCCAGTTCACGTTCAAGCGCCTGGATCTGCAAGGATACGGTCGGTTGACTCAGGTAGAGCCGTTCAGCCGCCTCACTGATCGATCCGGTCTGAGCCGCATGACAGAACGCTCGTAACTGTTTGAGACGGTTCTGCTTGTAGTGAATTTGCGGAGTACCGGCCATGTGGGTCACCCTTACTATTAATAGTATGCGAAGAATCACTTAAAAGCAATAATAAATACACATTTCATTGTAACGTCAAGAGACCATTGAACCCATTGAGTCGTGGCCAGCCAGGCGCCACTGGCCTGCGGCCCGGAGTGTCCTGATTGACCAGTCCATCCGATGAATCGCCTACCCAAACAGACACGCTTCCACCTACGTGAGAGATCTACCGGATTTCACATGAAAAAATCCAGCCGACCCGGTATCGATGACCCAGTGTCGATCTCTCGCGGATGTCGCAAGAATATGCCAGAGTTAAGGTATGCAGGCGGAGACAGATCACCCGCTTGACGAGCAGTGACAGCCAAGCCTTAGAGTGGAATCTATCCCTCTGATGATATGCTGAATCATGGAATGGCATCTCCCCGGAAACGAGGGGGGTGTTCCGCGGTTCGCGGCGCTACCGGATTGAATCAGACGCGACAGGTCATGCCTAATAGTCCGCCAGAGAGGTCGATATGCAAAAACCCGAACAAAAGCAGGATCCCATGTATCAACTTCTGAAAAAGGGGCGCATTGATGAATTCAACCGAAGACGTTCTGGGGGGGACGCCTGCGATCTCGCGAATGCGGATTTGAGAGGTATCGACCTGCGTAACCTGGATACCGAGAATATCAATCTGGCCGGGGCCTACCTGCGGCATGCAGACCTGCGCGGACTGGATCTGAGGAGCGCCAATCTGGAAGGCGCCAGCATCAACAGTGCAAAGATTTCCGGGACTTATTTTCCAGAGAGTCTGACGGCAGAGGAGATCACCCTGTCTCTGGTACATGGCACCCGCTTGAGACAGCGAGCCTGACCGGTCTCAGAATCGACTTAATCCTTTGAATCAAGCTGTGTCAGGATATTCCTGGCCACCCGGCACTGATCGTCGTCTCCTTCCTGAAGCACTTCGTAGAGCAGTGACCGAGCCTGCTCCACCCGCCCTGCGGCACGATGAGTGTGTACCTGATGGAGCTTCTGCTCCACCGCATCCGGGGTTTCCACCTCGGGCGGTGCATCGGTCTGTTCATCCGCCTCGATGGCATCCAACTCCTCATCCATCTCGTCCGGGGTAAGGGGCACGAAGCGGTCAGAATCAAGTTCCCCTCCCGCCGGATCGATGTCCTTACCGACAACAACCTCGGTCGACTCCGTCTGGGTTTGTTCCTCGGCTTCCTCAGCCTGGTCAGAATCCACCTTTGACGTGTCTTCCTTATCCCTGACGAAACCCTTCGAAAAGATCACCCCCAACTCGAACAGGCACCACATGGGTAAGGCCAGCAAGGTCTGGGAGATGATGTCGGGAGGAGTGAGCAGCATACCTACGATGAAGGCGCCGACAATGATGTAGGGCCGTTTGCTGCGCAGCTTCTCCGGGGTCGTGATGCCCAGCCAGACCAGAATAATGGTGGCGATGGGCACCTCGAAGGCCACACCAAAAGCGAAAAACAGGGTCATCACGAAATCGAGATAACTCCCCATGTCCGTGGCTACCTCGACCCCTTCCGGGGCGGTGCTGGCGAGGAACGAGAACACCAGGGGGAAGACCACGAAGTAGGCGAACGCCATACCCAGGTAGAACAGGAACGTACTGGAGATGAGCAGCGGCATCACCAAACGTTTTTCGTGGCGATACAGGCCAGGTGCGACGAATGCCCAGAACTGGTAGAGGATGAATGGAACCGCGATGAAGATCGCCAGCTGCAGACTCAGCTTGAAGGGGATCAGGAAGGGATCGATGGGTTTGGTGGAGATCATGGTACTGCCTTCCGGCAGCGCCTCCCTCATGGGCCCGGCGATCGCGCTGTAGAGGTCATTGGCGAAGGGAAACAGCACCGCGAAGACAATGAGCACGGCCAACACCATGCGCAGCACCCGATCACGCAGTTCGATCAGATGAGAGACCAGGGGTTGCTCTTGACTCGTGTTCGGCACCGACATCTATTCTGCCTGGTCTGATATCTGCGCCTTGCTGGCCTTCTGGGATTGAGGCTTCTCCTCAGTCTGCTGGACCGAGGTCGAGACATCCTGCTTGATGCGATCCAGGTCCTGTTGTGTCTCTTCGAGTATCTCGTGCACAGGATTGGCCATCTTTTTCTGTTTTTCGAGGATCTCTTTCAGCTCTTCAGCCTTGATCTCCCGATCGATGTCCGCTTTGACATTGGCCACAAACCGCCGCCCACGGCCAAGCCACATGCCGACGGTCCGCGCGACTTTCGGCAGGCGTTCGGGACCAATGACGATCAACGCGACCAGCGCGATCAGTCCGAGCTCCCAGAAACCCACATCAAACATGAGGTTTGTCCGTTACTATCCAGATTTCAGGTGCGGTCTCAGTGCTTGTCCTTTTCCTTTGCGGTCACCTCACCGTCGATCACGGATTTGGATTCATTCTGTTCGAGCTGATCCGGTTCGTTCTTTTTTTCCTGCTCGCCCTCGCGCATGGCGCCCTTGAACCCCTTGATGGCACCGCCCAGGTCCGAACCGATGTTCTTCAGTCGCTTGGTTCCGAACAGCAACAGTACAATCGCCAGGATGATCAACAACTGCCAGATACTAATACCACCTAAACCCATAATGTTCTCCACCTCCGGACGTGCCGGTTATCATGTCGTGCGCGTCTTGTTTGACCTGATTCAACAGGTCACAACGGCACGGTTATTACGCTGTGCTTAATAGACGGATAATACCTGCGATCCGGCAGCAGGACTACTCTCGCCCCGGTCAGCCCCGCGAGCGCCTCCACCGGATCCGGTTCTGAGATCCGGAACGGACTATTCCCTGCTCGCCTTCTCCTCCAGCCCCGAGAGGCCGAAGCGGCGCTGTAGCTCCTGGAGTACCTGATCCGGGCCCAGTCCCTGGTGTGCCAGCAGGACCAGGGTGTGAAACCAAAGATCCGCGGTTTCATAGACAATCTTCTCGGCGACGCCATCTTTGGCCGCCATGACCGTTTCGGTCGCTTCCTCACCAATCTTTTTGAGAATGGCATCCAGCCCCTTGGCATAGAGTTTCGCCACATAGGAGCTCTCGGGATCGGCCTGCTTGCGCGCCTCAAGCACCTCGGACAACTGTTGCAATACGTCGCTCATAGTCAGCCTCAGCGGTAGATCTGATCCGGATCCTTCAACACCGGCAGCACTTCAACCCAGGTATCCCCCTGCAACTCCCGGTAGAAACAGTTGTGTCTACCGGTATGACAGGCGATACCCCCTTTCTGCTCAACCTCCATGAGGATCACATCCCCATCGCAGTCCAGGCGAACGTTGCGGACCACCTGCTGGTGACCGGACTCCTCGCCTTTGTGCCAGAGCTTGCCCCGGGAGCGGGACCAGTAAACCGCGTGTCCGGTCTCGCGGGTCAGACGCAGAGCTTCGCCATTCATCCAGGCCATCATCAGAATCTTGCCTGTACCGCTTTCCTGGGCAATCGCCGGCACCAGGCCGTCACTGTCCCACTTGATCTGATCGAGCCAACTCACAATCTGACCTCGACACCCTGGTCCTGCATGAAACGCTTGGCCTCTCCGATGGTGTACTCGGCAAAGTGGAAGATGCTGGCCGCCAGGACCGCATCCGCGCCACCCTGCTTGACGCCGTCCACCAGGTGCTGAAGATTGCCGACCCCGCCGGAGGCGATCACCGGTATCGGAACCGCACTGACGATGGCCCGGGTCAGTGCATTGTCGAATCCGATTTTGGTGCCATCCCGATCCATGCTGGTAAGCAGGATCTCACCGGCCCCGTAGTCACTCATGCGCTGTGCCCACTCGATGGCATCCAAGCCGGTGGGCTTGCGCCCGCCATGGGTGAAGATTTCCCATTTGAGGGGTTCACCTTCGGCAGACACCTGTTTGGCGTCGATGGCCACCACAATGCACTGGGAGCCGAAGCGTTCGGTCGCCTCACGCACGAACTCCGGATTGAACACCGCGGCTGTGTTGATGGCGACCTTGTCGGCGCCCGCGTTGAGCATGCGCCGGATATCCTCGGTGGTACGTATGCCTCCACCTACGGTCAGCGGTATGAAGACCTCGCTGGCCACCTGCTCCACGACGTGGACGATGGTTTCGCGATCATCCGAGCTGGCAGTAATATCGAGAAAGGTGATTTCATCAGCGCCTTCTTCATTATATCGCCGCGCCACTTCCACCGGGTCACCCGCATCCCGGATGTCGATGAATTTCACCCCTTTCACCACCCGTCCGGCATCGACGTCGAGGCAGGGTATGATGCGTTTCGCTAGCATAGGCTGTTACCTAGAAATGCGGTTCCAGAAAACCAGTGTCGTGTCCAACTAACGAGCCAACCGGTCCGCCAAGGCCTGTCCGGCGGCAAAATCCAGGGTGCCCTCGTAGATGGCCCGGCCGGTGATGGCGCCCATGATGTTGGAGGTCTCCGCACGGCACAGGGACTCGATATCACCCACATCAGTGATGCCGCCGGATGCGATGACCGGTATGGCGATCGCGTTTGCCAGATCCCGGGTGGCCTCAACATTGGGACCAGAAAGCATCCCGTCCCGGCCGATGTCGGTGTAGACAATCGCGGAAACCCCGTCATCCTGAAACCGGCGGGACAGTTCGGTGACCTCCCAGTCGGTGACCTCGGCCCAGCCGTTGATCGCCACCTGCCCCTCTTTCGCATCCAGTCCAACGATCACATGTCCGGGAAACGCAGCACATGCGCGCGCCACGAATTCCGGTTCGCGAACCGCCTGGGTGCCGATGATGCAAAAATCCACTCCCGCCTTGAGATACGCCTCGATGGTCGCCTCGTCACGGATGCCACCCCCCACCTGGATGGGCAGATCCGGATAGGCGGCGGCGATCTGTCGGATCGCCTCACCGTTGACCGGCTCACCGGCGAAGGCGCCATTCAGATCGACCAGGTGCAGCCTGCGCGCACCGACCTCGACCCACCGGGTGGCCATCTCGAGTGGCTGATCCGAGAAGACAGTATCGTCCTCCATGCGCCCCTGGCGCAAACGCACGCACTGACCATCTTTGAGATCGATCGCTGGTATGAGTAACACGTAAAAACTTCCTGCCTAGATCAAAAAATGTGATTGAGTAAAACGCCGGGTCCAAGGATCTCAGACATTCCAACCCACGAAATTGCGCAGCAATTGTAAGCCGGCATCGGCACTCTTTTCCGGATGGAATTGTACCGCGAACAGTTTTTCATAGGCGATGGCGCTGGCGAAACGCACTCCGTAGTCGGTGGTGGCCGCAATCAGTTGTGAATCCTCCGGATCCACATAGTAACTGTGAACAAAGTAGAAGCGGCTCTCCTGGGGAATCCCCTGCCAGAGGGGGTGCTCATGGCTCTGCACGACCCGGTTCCACCCCATGTGAGGGATTTTCAGTGCCTCACCATCCTCAGCCACGCCCCCGGGAAATCGGCGTACATGACCGGCAAACAACCCCAGCAGGGTGGTCCCGCCGTTTTCCTCACTATCCTCGAGCAGCACTTGCTGACCCATGCAGATCCCAAGAAAGGGTTTGCTTCTGGCTGCTTCAAGCAGCGCCCGGTTGAGATGATGGTCTGAAATGGCCGCCATACAATCGCGGGCGGCACCCTGCCCCGGAAACACCACCCGGTCCGAGCCGAGGATTTTTTCCGGGTCATCGGTAACCAGTACTTCATCATTATCAGCGGCGACATGTTCCACCGCCTTGGCAACGGAACGCAGATTACCCATACCGTAGTCGATCACGGCGATACGTTGTGACATTGAAACCCCCGTGATCTGTTACAGACTGCCCTTGGTCGAGGGAATCTGTTCCGCCATGCCCGGATCGGTTTCCAGAGCCATGCGCAGAGCCCGACCGAAGGCCTTGAACACGGTCTCCGCCTGGTGATGCACGTTACTGCCCCGCAGATTGTCGATGTGCAGGGTGATACCGGCATGATTGACCAGTCCCTGGAAGAATTCCTGGAACAGATCCACATCGAAATCGCCGATGCGGGCGCGGGTAAAGGGCACCTGAAAGACCAGTCCCGGTCGACCCGAGAAATCCACAACCACCCGGGACAGAGCCTCATCCAGGGGCACATAGGCATGACCGTAACGACGGATACCTTTCTTGTCTCCTACCGCCTGAGCCAGCGCCTGCCCCAGGGTGATACCGATATCCTCGACCGTGTGGTGGGCGTCGATATTCAGATCCCCCTCGGCACTCACGCTCAGATCCCATAGCCCATGGCGCGCGATCTGATCCAGCATGTGATCGAGAAAGTGCACACCCGTGGCGAATCGGGCCTGCCCCTTGCCGTCCAGATTCAGGGAAATACTGATCTGGGTTTCCAGGGTGTGGCGCTCAACCTGCGCGGTTCGCTGCATGACGATGACTCCAGTCTGTTATGACATCCGATGCTCCGCTGCGGTCCGGCAGACCTGGCGCACCGTTAATCCCGGGTATTTTAGAGAAAATACACTGAAATGACAGGGGCCGGTTGATTTTTTACGCGGCCATGAGTTCGGGACAATGGATTTGCAGAGGGCAGGCCTGAACATACCCGCCAGCAGGGGACACAACGGACTGAACACATCGACCCTGCATCGGCCAGTCCCGATCAGGTTTCCAGCCAGAATGTCACCGGTCCGTCGTTGACCAGTTCCACCTGCATGTCGGCGCCAAAAACCCCGCAACCCACGGGTTGGTGAAGTTGCTCGGCCTGCCGGGTCAGGTAGGTAAAGAGTATCCTGCCCATTTCGGGATCTGCCGCGGTGGAAAACCCGGGACGCATCCCTTTACGGGTGTCCGCGGCCAGGGTGAACTGGGGTACCAGCAGCAAGCCACCTCCAATTTCCTGCAGTCCCAGGTTCATTCGACCGTCCTCGTCCGGAAATACCCGGTAGCCGAGCAGCCGCTGCAGGAGACGATCCGCCTTGTATTCGTCATCCGCTCTCTGAACCCCCACCAGCACCAGCAGGCCCTGCCCGATCTCTGCCTGGCAGCGTCCGTCGATCACCACCCGTCCCTGGGAGACACGCTGCAGCAGACCGATCATCTGTTACACCCCGGATTGACCAGTGAACCTGACATGGTTTACCCCTCACGAGACAGTTGATGGGCAAACCGATCCGTAGCTTCGATGAGGGCGCTGCGGATGCCCGGTTCAGCGGCGGAATGCCCGGCATCCGGGACCACGACAAGCTCGCTGCCCTTCCATGCATTGTGCAGTTCCCAAGCCGAGGTCATGGGGCAGATCATGTCGTAACGTCCCTGCACGATCACCCCCGGGATATCCTGCAGTCGATGGCTTTCTTCGAGCAGTTGATTGGGTCTCAGGAAGGCATGATTGACAAAATAGTGCGCTTCGATACGCGCCAGACTCAGAGCCGTATGGGGATCGGAGAAAAATCCCACTACCGCCTGGTTCGGATGCAAACTGGCGGTTCGTCCTTCCCAGACTGACCAGGCCTTGGCAGCCGACATGCGTGACACTTCGTTCTGCCCAGAGAGCCGCCGATAGTAGGCGTGCAGCAGATCCTCTCTTTCCTCTGCGGGAATCGGCGCCAGAAAATCCTGCCAATAGTCAGGAAACACCCGGTGGGCGCCGGATTGATAGAACCACTCAATCTCATCATCCCGGCAGAGGAAGATACCCCGCAATACCAGGGCCAGAACCCGTTGCGGATGGGTTTGGGCATACGCCAGGGCCAGGGTGGAGCCCCATGAACCGCCAAACAACAACCATCTTTCTATGCCTAATCGGACTCGGATCCGCTCTATGTCATCGACCAGATCCCAGGTGGTGTTCTCATCAAGACTTGCATGGGGGGTGGAACGTCCACAGCCCCGCTGATCGAACAGCACCAGATGGTAGCGCTGTGGATCGAAAAAACGCCGGTGGTAGGATTCACACCCGGCACCCGGCCCTCCGTGCAGAAACAGCGCCGGAATGCCATCGGGATTGCCTACCTGTTCCAAATGGAGTTGATGGTGTGTACCGACGTTTAACCGCTGGCTTGCGAAGGGTTCGATGGGCGGATAGAGATCTTTCATGGCTTTCGATGTGATGTTATCAGGCTCTAAGTGTACTGCGCTGCGCCAGTATACCAGCACGGACTCTCTGTCTGATGGGACCTTTAGGTAAGATTTTTCTTACACGCTTAAGGGAAAAATCCGACCGAATTACGTGACAATATCCCCTACCCAATCCAGGTTTTTGTGTCAGAATCAAATTGTCGTCATCAGGGACGTACCTTCTGGACTTGCTCCCAGGGATCGGGGCAAGGCTGCTAAGGATAGCGGTTTGAAGAAAAGCTTAGCCAACCAAGCTGATGACTGTGAGCCCGACTGCATGGAATGCGGTCGGGCTTTTCATTTTGATCTGCCCTTCCAACGACTCCGTCCCAATGCCTCCCAGGTCCTTCCCACGACCAGACTATGACGAAACTGTTACGCGTAGGTTACGCTTAGCGCCAAATCCAGCCATCGATCTTTTTTTTTGTGGGTTCATGAACAGCGTAAGAATTTACTTACATCGACTGGGGAACATTCTCACAACCAAACAGTGAATATTCCCACGATCCGTACAATGTTTTGTGGCAGCATATAACCGTCGTCATCAAGGACGTTTTAAAGGATCTTTCACCAAGGATGGTGCAGGGAAGAAAAGCTTAGCCAACCAAGCCGACGACTATAAGCCCAACCGCATGGATTGCGGTTGGGCTTTTCTTTTTCTGCCAAGGATTCCAGGTCTCCCTTTCAGTTCCGGGGTGCTGGCTTAAGCATTCCTTGGGTGAGGAACCGGGCATGAAGCCGGCCGCACCCGGACATACGGGAATCAGCTACGGGACGCTCGCTTGCGTTCGTGCTCCTTGAGAAACTTCTTGCGAATCCGAATCTTGCTGGGCGTAACTTCGACCAGTTCGTCGTCTTCGATGAACTCCAGAGCCTGCTCCAGACTGTAACGTATCGGCGGCGTCAGAAGGATCGCGTCATCCTTGCCCGCCGCTCGAATGTTGGTCAGTTGCTTGCCCTTGAGCGGATTGACGACCAGATCATTGTCACGACTGTGAATGCCGACGATCTGTCCCTCATAGACCTCATCACCCGGCGCGGAAAACAGTCGTCCGCGTTCCTGCAGGTTATACAGGGCAAAACCGAGCACCTTGCCCTGACCGTTGGAGATCAGCACCCCGTTTTTACGCGGTGCGATACCGCCGTGCTGAGCCGGTCCGTAGTGATCGAAGACATGGTAGATCAAACCGGTGCCCGAGGTACTGGTCATGAATTCAGTCTGAAAGCCGATCAGACCGCGGGAGGGGATGATGTAGTCGAGTCGCACCCGCCCCTTGCCATCGGGAACCATGTCCTTGAGTTCACCCTTGCGGGTACCCAGGGCTTCCATAATAGTGCCCTGATCATCCTCTTCCACGTCCACGGTCAACTGCTCATAAGGCTCACAGATCTCCCCGTCCACTTCGCGGAATATGACTTCGGGGCGGGACACCGCCAGTTCGAAACCCTCGCGACGCATGTTCTCGATGAGTACCGAGAGATGCAGTTCGCCACGACCGGAGACCTTGAATTTTTCGGGATCAGTACCCTCTTCGACCCTCAGCGCCACATTGTGTATGAGTTCCCGCTCCAGCCGCTCCTTGAGCTGACGTGAAGTGAGATACTTGCCCTCGCGCCCGGCATAGGGCGAGGTGTTCACCTGGAAGGTCATCGATACGGTGGGTTCGTCCACGGTCAGGGGCGGCATCGCTTCCGGGTTGGCCGGATCGCACAGGGTATCAGACACATTCGGGGCTTCCAGGCCGCTGATGGCGATGATGTCCCCGGCGCTTGCCTGATTGACCTCGAAGCGATCCAGTCCGAGATAGCCGTAAACCAGGCCGATCTTGGCGCGCTGCTGCTCGCCATCGTACTTGAGCACGGTGATCGGCTGATTGGGTTTGACGGTTCCACGGGTGACTCGACCCACAGCAATCGCACCCACATAGCTGTTGTAGTCCAGATTCGAGACCTGCATCTGAAACGGACCATTCGGATCCACATCAGGGGTCGGACAATGCTTCACGATGGTCTCGAACAGCGGGTTCATATCCCCGGAGGTGATGTTGTTCTGAAAGCCGGCATAGCCGCCCACTGCGGAGGTATAGATAATCGGGAAGTCAAGTTGCTCGTCGGTGGCTCCCAGCCGATCGAACAGTTCAAACACCTGATCAATGACCCAATCAGGGCGGGAGCCCGGCTTGTCGATCTTGTTCACTACCACGATGGGCCGCAAGCCGTGCTTGAAGGCCTTCTGGGTCACAAACCGAGTCTGAGGCATGGGGCCTTCCTGAGCATCCACCAGCAGCAGCACCGAATCCACCATGGAGAGGACGCGTTCGACTTCGCCGCCGAAATCCGCATGCCCGGGGGTATCCACAATATTGATCCGATAGTCATTCCAGCGGATGGCGGTATTCTTGGAAAGAATGGTGATGCCCCGCTCGCGCTCCTGGTCATTGGAGTCCATGACCCGCTCAACTTTGCCGAAGCGCTCACCCAGGGTACCCGATTGCTTCAGGAGTTCATCCACCAGGGTGGTTTTGCCATGGTCGACGTGGGCGATGATGGCGATATTTCTGAGATTCTCAATCACGGGGGAGATCCGTTTGGAAAAAAGATGGCGGATTATACCTGGATCACCCCGGAAGTCTCTTAGAATTTAATTACTGTTTTATTTCAGTAGGTTATATCCGCAATTAAAAATCATAGTCACATTCTATCGACAAGCCCTTTTCATTACAAAAGTTTCACAATTACTCACAGAACCTGTGGATAACTTTGTTGATAATGACTGGAAACAGCCCTTCAGACCAGCAGTCATGCGGCTAGACATCAAATCGTAAAAAAAATGAACAATTTGATTAATTCTATTAAAAACAATGCGTTGAGCCCATGATGACTACCATTAACATTTCAACTGATCCTCACGGCGAAGACCCGGTGAGAGACTGCCTGGGATGTTGACAGTTTGATTCTGAACAGTTAACGGGCGCTTTCCGATGCAATCCACCCATACATTATAAGATGCGAATACTCGAATAATTTGGACTGCTACTGCTGCTTGCACTCTGAACCAATAGTCTCCACGATAGCTCTAACAACACGCTCGGCAAACGATGCGAAAGAGAACGTCCGGATTTGCAGCCTAAGGCTCAGATACCCGATGCCGCAGTACAACCACAAACAAAAACCATGAAGTAGCTACCCCATGAATTCATCCATCCTTGCCCCGTTGCGCGAGCATCTGGCTACACGCGTCATCGGCCAGACCAGTTTCATCGACAGCATGCTGATCTGCCTCTTGAGTGATGGCCACCTGCTCATAGAAGGACTGCCCGGATTGGCCAAGACCACGGCAGTCAAGGCCCTGGCCGAGGCTATCGAGGGTGATTTTCACCGCATCCAGTTCACGCCGGACCTGCTGCCCTCTGACTTGATCGGCACAGACATCTATCGCCATGAAAAGGGGGAGTTCGAGTTTCGCCAGGGCCCCCTGTTTCACAACATTCTTCTCGCAGATGAGGTCAACAGGGCCCCGGCCAAGGTGCAATCCGCCCTGCTGGAAGCCATGGGTGAGCACCAGATCACGGTGGGACAGACCACCTATCAATTGCCCGCATTTTTCATGGTGCTGGCCACCCAGAACCCGGTGGAGCAGGAGGGAACCTACCACCTGCCGGAGGCCCAACTCGACCGCTTCCTGATGCAGGCCAATGTCAGTTATCCCAGCCGAGAAGAGGAGTTGAAGATCCTCGAACTGGACAACGCCCAGCAGAAACGCAGCCTGCCCCCATCGGACAAGGTACTGAGTCAGCAGGAATTGTTCGACATCCGCAAGGCGGTGAGCGAACTCTACCTGGACCCCAAGCTGAACAGTTACATCGTCGACCTGGTACAGGCAAGCCGCAATCCAAAAGCTTACGACAAGGATCTGGCCCGCTGGTGCCGTTTTGGCGCTTCGCCCCGTGCGAGTATCGCTCTGGCCCGCTGTGCCCGGGCCCGCGCCTGGCTCGATGATGAGGAGTTCGTTGCGCCACATCATATCCAGGCGGTCGCACCCGCGATCCTGCGCCACCGTATCCTGCTGACTTTCGAGGCGGAAGCCGAGGGCGTCACGACGGACGATTTTCTGTCCCGCCTGCTCGACATGGTCGCGATACCCTGATCGAGGCCTGACAGGGTCACCCGCATGAGTCTCTATCCGCACATCGATGATCTGCTGGAGTTACGCCATCAGGCCCATACCCTGGGTCTGGCATCACACCATCTGGTGAATTCCAGCTTCAGCGGGCTGTATGCTTCGGTCTTCCGCGGCACTGGCCTCGATTTCGAGGAGGTACGGGAGTACCGGGAGGGTGACGACATCCGCAATATGGAGTGGAACGTCACCGCTCGAACCAATGTCCCTCATCTGAAGATCTTTCGTGAGGAGCGTGAACGCAGCGTGGTGTTGTGTGTCGACCGGGGACCGCATATGAACTTTGGCACCCGAGGCACCTTCAAATCGGTCCAGGCCGCCAAGGCAACTGCCCTGCTCGGCTGGGCCGCATCAAGCCTGCACGACCGGGTTGGCGGCATCCTGTTTGGTGATACCCAGGCGGGTATGCAGTATTTCCAACCCACCAAGGATCGACGCGCACTCTGGCGACTGTTGCACAGCCTGACCCAGGAGGGTGACACCCACCAACCTACCCGTGATTGCCTCTCGGAGGCCCTGCAGCGCGCTGACAAGAGTACCAATACCGGCTCCCTGATCTTTGTCATCGCTGACATGAACCGGGAAATCCTGGGACTGCAGCAGACCCTGGGGCGTCTCGGACAGCATCACACCGTGGTATTGCTGCCAGTGGACGATCCCGCGGACCAGGAGCTTCCTGACATGGGACGGGTCACCTTCGTCGGCCCGGATGGCCAGGCGATCGAGATCGACACCCATGACCCGGCGGCTAGAAACCGTTACCGGGAAACCTGGATACAACGCCGTCAGGAATTGACCCAACTGACCAACCGGCTGGGAATCGCCCTGTTGCCAATTGCCACCAATGAAGAGATTCACCTGACCCTGACACGCGGTCTGGCAAGACATTTCGGCCGACACTGATGGATCCATTAAGGGATATACGAGGCATCGACGCAGTTTCCTGGTGGCCCCTGGCTCCGGGCTGGTGGCTGCTGATCGCTTTGCTTGTGCTGCTGTGCCTGATGGCCTGGTGGCTGATACGACGGCGACGCCTCTACCCCCTGGGACAGTGGCAGCAGAATGCCCGGCAACGCCTGATCGGCCTGCGGCGACGGGTCAAACGGGAGCCGGCGAAACAGATTGCAGGAGAGCTCTCCGAACTCCTGCGGCGCATTGCCATCGCCCGCTGCGGGCGAGAGCAGACTGCCGCCCTGACCGACGAGGCCTGGCTCGACTGGCTGCAAACCAACGACAGCAGCGGTTTCACCTGGCGCCAGAAGGGCCGACTGCTTCTGGAACTGCCCTATGCGCCACCTGACCGGACGGCGGATCGGAACACCCTGACCGAGTTGATCGACGCCGCCATTCATTGGGTCAGCGAGGAACACTGCCATGTTTGAGTTCCATTGGCCGTGGATGGCACTGTTGCTGATACTGCCCTGGCTGGTGAAATACTTCTGGCCACGTCCCGCAGCGGAGCGCAACGATGCGATGGAAGGCCTGCAGGCCACCCTGCTACACCCCAACCTGATGCAACTGGAAACCGCATTTCAGTCCCGCAGTCCCCGCAAACCCCTGAGCAAGCGCCTGTATCACCTGTTGCTTCACCTGCTGTGGCTGTGCCTGGTGCTGGCGCTGATGCGCCCCCAATGGCTGGAGCCGTACACGGAGAACCGCAGCGCGGGTTACGACCTGATGCTCGCGGTGGATGCCTCCCACTCCATGAATGCCCTCGATTTCACCCTGAATGGCGAACAGGTCAGCCGCATGCAGGTGGTCAAAGGGGTTGTGAGCAAGTTCATCGAGGGGCGCAAGGGTGATCGTATCGGGCTGATCATATTCGGCAGCCGGGCCTATGTACTGTCCCCTCTTACCTATGACCGGAATGCGGTCAACGACCTGTTAAGCGAGGTCATTCCACGTATCGCCGGGGACGGTACCGCCATCGGTGACGCCCTGGGACTGGGGATCAAGAAACTGCGGGAACGTCCCGAAGGTTCCCGGGTGCTGTTGCTGATCGCAGACGGGGAAAATACCGCCGGCGCCATCCCGCCGCTCAAGGCAGCACAGCTGGCATCAGAGGAAGGCGTGCGGATCTACAGCATCGGTGTCGGCAGTGACCGGAAAAATGTGCCGATTCTGGAGAACGGCCGGGTAGTGACCCGGGATGACCTGGGATTCAACGAACAGTCCATGCGGGAAATCGCCGAGGCCGGCAATGGCGCCTACTTCCGGGCCACCGACACCGAGGCCCTTGAAAAGGTCTATCAGAAAATCGACGAACTGGAGAAAACCGAAGCGGAATCCCACACCGTGTTCGTACCACAACCTCTTTACTACTGGCCATTGTCGGCTGCCCTGCTGCTGTTGTTGATCCTGGGGGTATTCCCGGAGGGTCGGCAGCGTCAGCTCAAAGGGGGGGGCTATGCCTGAAATCGGTTTCCATTTCGCCCGTCCCGAATGGCTCTATGCCCTGCTGGGAATGATCCCGGTATTGGTCTGGCTGATTTTCAGCGTGATCCGCCCGCAAAAGGGGGCTTTGCATCGCTATGCGGACGCCCATTTGCTGCCCCACCTCACCGGAGTCCGGGAACTGGACGTGCACGAACACTGGAGCCGCTTCACACGTTGGGGATTCCTCTGGAGCCTTCTGGTGGTCGCTTTGGCTGGTCCACGCTGGGACTTCACCGATATCGAGGCCTTTTCACCTGCCAGCGACCTGGTGATCCTGATGGACATCTCACGCTCCATGAATGTCAGCGATACCCCGCCTTCGCGACTGGCGCGGGCGCGGCAGGAGGTGCAGGACCTGGTAATGATGAACGACAAACTGCGCATCGGCCTGATCGCGTTCGCCTCGGTGCCCCATGTGGTATCTCCGATCACCGAGGACAGCCAGAGCATACTCAATGCATTGCCCGCGGTGACTTCCGATATCGCCAACCTCAAGGGCAGCCGCCTGGCCGCCGCCCTGGATCGTGCCAAGCAGCTCCTGGGGGAGCATGCCGACCATACCCGTTCCATTCTGCTGATCAGCGACGGTGATTTTGATGAACCCGGGTTGCCGCAAAAGATTGAAGCCCTGCATAAGGAGGGCATTACCCTGCATACCCTTGGGATTGGCACCACGGGAGGTGGTCCGATACCGCTCAATCCCGGCAAAAGCGACCTGATGCGCAATCCCCAGGGGGAGATCATCGTTTCAAGGCTTGGCAGCCTGGAACTGCAACAGCTGGCAAAACTGGGGGGCGGGGTCTATCAGCAGGCCGATTTCCGCGACCAGGACAGCCGCCGCATCCTCGACCTGGCCAGCGGCCACGCTGGCACACCCACCCGGACCCAGGAAAAAACCCGTGTCTGGAACGAACGCTTCTACTGGTTGCTGCTTCCCCTGATGCTGCTGTTGCTGCTCCGATTCCGCATGCTCTCATCCGCAAGGCCAGGCTCATGAACCGGGTGTGGAAGATCTTCCTCAAAAAACGTGTGACACAGCACTTGCCGGTTCGTCATGCCACCAGCACCACGACTTGCCGTCGCGCCACACTTCTCCGGATATACAGCCTTCTGCTGTTCATGCCTTTTGCGGGCGTGAGTCAAGCCAACTGGTTTTTGAATCCTGAGCAACAGGCCGCGGAGGATTATCGCCAGGGACACTACGAAGCGGCTGTGGAAGGTTTCAAGGACCCCTATCGGCGGGGTGTGGCACATTACCGTACCGGTGACTATGAACAAGCCATTCAGGACTTCAAACAGGTTGAGCGACCATCGGTCAAGCAGGATGCACAATACAATCTGGGCAACAGCTATTACCGGCTTGGAGAGTACCAACAGGCGATAGACAACTACGAATCCGTCCTGGAACAGGATCCTGACCATGCAGACGCCCGGCATAACCTGGCCCTTGCGCGGGAAAAACTCGCTCAGGAAGAAGCGGCCAAGGATCAGGAAGAAGAGCAGGAGAAGCAAGAGGAAGAGCAACAGAGCGATCAGCAGGAGCAACAGGATCAACAGCAGAGTGGCCAGCAGGAGCAACAGGATCAGCAGCAGAGCGGTGAGCAGGAGCAACAGGATCAGCAGCAGAGCGGTCAGCAGGAGCAACAGGATCAGCAACAGAGCGGTGAGCAGAAGCAACAGGATCAGCAGCAGAGCGGTCAGCAGGAGCAACAGGATCAGCAACAGAGCGGTGAGCAGGAGCAACAGGATCAGCAGCAGAGCGGTCAGCGGGAGCAACAGGATCAGCAGCAAGGCGGCCAGGGACAGGAGCAACAGTCGGAGTCGTCCGGAAACGAAAACCAGGAATCCCAGTCCGGCGGCGACCAGCAGGACAAAGATCAACCCTCAAAGGGTCAGGAATCGTCTGAACAGGACTCGCAAGGATCCGAACAAAAGGATGAACCGTCAGAGGATTCAACCGGCAATGACTCGTCGGAATCGAAACAGCCCGGCCAGGAGTCGTCTGACAGGGATGCCAAGGGCAAAGAACAGGATGAACAGAAACAGGGAACACAATCAGAACCTGAAGAGCAGACTGGGCAACAGGATGGAGCAGAAGAGCAACCATCAGGTCAGGACAAGAATAAGCCACCCGGTGATCAGGGCCAGGACGATAAGCAACAAAAGGATCAGCAGTCAGGCGCAGAACAGAAACCGGAAATGTCTGCTAATCTCGGTGAACAGGAAGATGAGAAAACACAGGCCGGAACAAGCCGCAATCAGCAACGGATGGGTAGGGACACCGGAGAACGGAACCTCAACCCCGACGACGCCGGAAATTCAAAGGCTGTCGAGCAGGTGGACCAAAGTCAGGGAGAAGGTCAGGAACCCGGTCAGGAGCAACAAACAGACACCGCCGCTAGCGAACGCCGCAGTGGCGCCAGCCTACTGATGGAACAATGGCTTGATCAGGTGGAAGGCGACCCGGCCCAACTCATGCAACAACAGTTCCGCCTAGAGGAATACAAGTACCTGCGCAGTCGTGGCGGCAGAGATACGGAAACGAGACCCTGGTGACCATGCCCCGTAAATTACCCATGCCCGCGCGTAGCGATCGAGCCCGCTCCCGACTCCATCGTGGACTCAAAAGCTTGTTGTGGAGCAGCCTGGTTGCGCTGTTTCCGTTGCAACTGCTGATTGTACCGAGCATCCAGGCTGCCCCCTATGGTTCACAACCCTGGCAGGGCCTGCCACCGGGGCAGTGGAATTTCAGAAATCCGGCACAGCGGCAAAGCGGCACCCCGCAACAAACACCCTCCACCCCATCACCCTATGCCGGGGGCTGGCCAAACCAGCAACCCGGCTACTCCAACCAGGGTTACTACCCGAGCAAAACCACGGCACCCTACCTTGAGACTGAGTTTGGCACCCATAACCCCTATGTCCAGGAAGGTGTGCTGCTAAGGCTGAGTGTCATAAGCCAAAACAATCTGCTGACCGCAACCCCGCAGATCCCACGAACCGATGACCTGGTGTACCGCAAGATCGAAGGCCCGGTCACCTATTCTGACCAGAAAAAGGGCCAACGGGTCATCGTCAACGATTTCTACTATGAGGTCACACCTCTCAAGTCGGGCCAGTACAATCTGCCGGCGATTGAGATTTTCGGCGAAGAGCAGGGCACCGGTTACCGGGCAGGAAATCGGGCATTCTCCGTGAAGATGCCGGAGGACATGAGCCTTGAGGTGCGGGACGCCAATCCAGACAGCAGACCTTGGATTCCACTGGACCAGCTCGACTTAACCTTCACGATTCCCAAGGAGGTACGCCCCGCCGCCGGTAAGCCGCTTCCCGTAACCATAGAATTGACCGCAACCGGCAAAGGGGGTGACCATCTGCCCAGTCTCGCTCATCAGCTTGAAACCGATGCCTTCCGGGTATATCTGGATCAGAGCTTTGTCGAGACCCGACTCGACAAGAAGTCTGGGCGCATCACCGGACGTCGACTGGAAACTTTCACCCTGGTACCCCAGTTCGGCGGGGATCTGAAACTTCCGCAACTTAGCGTCAGCTGGTGGAACACCCGTGCCGACATTCCCCAGCGCGCCTCGGTTCCGATGCAACCCATTGCGGTCAGCGGTGCTCAGAAATCCTCCGGTTTTTTCACATCAGACAGTGATGAGAGCGCCCTTTTTCCTGGCGGCTCATCCTCTGCTTTCTGGATACCCCTGGCCCTGACGTTCGGCATCATCTTTGGTTATTGGATGGCAATCGGCCTGTCCCACCGACGCAAGGGGTCCGATCAGAAATCCCCTCTCGAACCCCTCATAGTGCTGTTGCAGCGGCCGATGTTGCGCATGGCTCCGGCGTTCTCTCCCCTTAAGGACAAGCTGCGCGCCACCACCGCAATTCTCAACCCGGTGACCCGCTGGCATCGCTGGCGTCGGCGCCTGGTAGGGGCACTACCGCTTTCGGTTAGGTTCTGGTTCTGTGTACGTTTCGTGGATGAGGAGACCGATCCGGAGATCTGGGGATACACCCTGCGCTTCCTAGCCAACAAGCACTTGGGACTGCCTCCCAATGTACCGTTCAGCGTGATCGGAAAAAATATTGTGGAATTCCACCCCAAGGCGGAACCACGAAAGATCGATGCCCTGATCCACGACCTGGAACATGCCATTTACGGCCATAAATCTCTGGATTTCGAACGTTGGAAAGAGGCCTTCAAGCATGAAATCAGACCTAGCCTGAGACTCTGGCCCAGCCGCAGACGTCTACCACTGAAATCGGACGAATCGACGCTGCCCAACCTGAACCCGGGACACATCCTGGGCTCCTGATCACAACACCCTGACAATCATCAAAACAGACCGGACCAACATCAGGAATCCCAAGTCTCTCGGGTTTCAATCGATATCCCGGTTTTGAAACATCAGAGGCTCTGGCAGAGAATTCTGCACCGTATACTATCGACGACAGAAGACTCACAATCTGAAACCAAATTTTCATCAGGGACCTTTGCTACCTTTATCGCATCGGCATATGAATGCGAAACATCTCCATTCAGACAGGGAGAGTTTGCCCTCAAGCATATCGTCCACAACAGGTTTACAGCCGGATCACAAGCGATTGAATCCTTGCAGATGTTAGGGCCTGTTGCACTAATCCAATATGCACTGGTATACTTGAAGGGCTGAGGCTGATTTTGTGATCAGCGGCGTTATCATTTGCCCAAAAAGCTGGCTACCATGGCGTTTTGACCTTGCTGCAGACAGGCCCGCTTCGGCTGACAACATATTTAACGGCCGGGTTAATATTAACCTGGCGACTAAGTATATCTGATATACTCCTCTTCCACGGAAGAGAAAATCGATGCAAGAAAATTACCACGCGAAGTGCTTGAGG
>JBEVVH010000023.1:0-27079 GCA_040507245.1 Candidatus Thiodiazotropha sp. | reverse complement strand
CACCGGGGGTTCGGGGAGAACAGGTTGAAATACCCCAGAGTTCTCTGGATAACACCCGGTGCCAGATAGGTCTTCAGGGTTAGGATTACGGCCTCTTCAATATAGGCGGAGGGTTTATTGACGCTCAATTCCATCAGGACCCGTGAGCCTCCGTCTGCGGCGGAGGTCTTTCCTTGAGGGGAGACATCGAGACTGAGCGCGTTCGTGGATTCTGAGCCAATCGAAAGAGAAGGAATGGCCAGTTTTCCCGCTCTTCTGGGCAAAAGCGTCAGGATCAGAGCGCGTTTGGATGACATGTTGCCATTGACTACTGAGATGCTCTGCTGGGTCGAACGACCGAGAATCTCGAAATCTTTCTCCAATGAACTCAGGTCGGGATTGATTTCCTGGTCAGTGTCGGTCTGCAGGGTGAGTCGAACCGGTTGATCGAGCTGGGTGCTCTTTTGTGATAACAGCGCCTCGACCCGGGCTTGCGCGGGGAGGGCCAACAAGACCAGCACAAGGGTCAGGAGAGTTCGCAAGTGCCGAAATGGTTTGGTTTTACTGGTAGACATGATCCTGACTGCATCGCACAGATTCAATCTGCAATCCATTAGAGTGACGATTAGGGTGGCCACATACGGAAACCTGTTCAAGATCTCGATTGTAGCCGCCGCACCCCATTAGATGGGGGCAGATAGTATAAGTTTCCAGAGGCCCACGAAATCGTCATACGCAGCTTAGCACAGCCCTTCACAGGGTCTGTTCATGTCTGGCATTTTGCACTCCAACCTGAATCGATCAGGTCGAATCATGCCTGTAAGCTGGAATTGGGGTGGGCATGGCTGCCTGAACACGACATACTCAAATCACGACAGTGAGGTAGCTGCGTCCAACCGGATTAGGTCGGAATTTACGCCAAGATCGAGAGGGTTTGCTGAGATGCATGGGCGGGACAATGACCGCGGAGATTAACATACGCCAAAGACCGGTAGCCGTACCCGGTCACCTTGCCCCGGAGCTGCACTCCGTTTTGCGGCGTGTGTATGCCGCCCGTGGGGTATCCGATGACAGGGAACTCGAACTGGGGCTTGCCCGAATGGCGCCGGTGAGTGGACTGAAGGGGGTGTCGGAAGCGGCAGAACTTCTGCATGAACACATCAGCGATGGATCGCATATCCTCATCGTGGGTGATTATGATGCCGACGGCGCCACCAGTACCGCGCTCGCGGTGCTGGCACTGCGTGCGTTCGGTGCCCGCAAGGTCTCCTACCTGGTTCCCAACCGGTTCGAATACGGCTACGGACTGACTCCAGAGATCGTGGCGCTGGCGGCCTCTCGTAAGCCGAATCTGATCGTCACCGTGGACAATGGCATCTCGAGTCTCAAGGGGGTCGATCAGGCCAACCGGCTCGGAATTCCGGTGTTGATCACCGATCACCATCTCCCGGGACGGGCGCTGCCTGCCGCCCGGGTCATCGTCAATCCGAATCAACCTGGGGATGATTTTTCCAGTCCCTGCCTGGCCGGGGTCGGGGTCATCTTCTACGTGATGGCAGCCCTGTTCAATCGACTCGACACCCAGGGCTGGTTCGACGCTACTGGACGCCCCAGGCCGGCTCCCGCGGAGTGGCTCGATCTGGTGGCCCTGGGCACAATCAGTGATCTGGTGCCACTGGACCACAACAACCGGATTCTGGTCTCTCAGGGACTCAAGCGCATCCGGGCGGGACGCTGTCGACCCGGGATTCTGGCATTGCTGGAAGTGTCCCGGCGCACACCGCAGAAGATTGTCTCTGCGGACATCGGTTTTGCCGTGGGACCCAGGCTGAATGCGGCAGGCCGTCTCGATGACATGAGTCTGGGCATCGAGTGCCTGCTGAGTGAGTCGGCGGATCAGGCGCGCATCATGGCGGCTGAACTGGACCGACTCAACCAGTTGCGGCGGGCCCTCGAGCAGGAGATGAAAACCCAGGCGGAAGAACTCCTGACCCATTCCGATGACTGGACGGGCAGGCATCTGCCCCAGGGTCTGTGCCTGTTCGATGAACGCTGGCATCAAGGGGTAACCGGCATTCTGGCGTCCCGTATCAAGGATCAGTATCATCGCCCGGTCATCGCCTTTGCGGATGCCGGAGACGGGGTGCTGAAGGGGTCTGCGCGATCCATTCCCGGATTACACATGCGCGATCTGCTGGATCTGATTGCCTCCCGCGAGCCTCAGCTGATCAGCCGTTTCGGCGGGCATGCGATGGCGGCCGGGCTGAGCCTGGAACGTTCCGCCTTCGAGCGGTTCAGGGAGTGTTTCGAACAGACCTTGGCTGAACGACTCGATCCGGATCTGCTCGAAGGTGTGATACTCACGGACGGTACGCTCGGGTCCGAGGATCTGAACCTGGATCTGGCGCAGCAGATTCGCGAGGCGGGTCCCTGGGGGCAGGGCTTTCCGGAACCCCTGTTCGAGGGGCGATTCACGGTGCTGCAGCAGCGGGTCGTGGGCGAATCCCATCTGCAACTGGTATTGGGTTACGATAAGGGGCATGGCAGTGTGGATGCCATCGCCTTCAATCAGCCCAGGTTGGCGGAGGATGTGGGTGAGATCCGTGTGACCTATCGTTTGAATGTGAACGATTTTCGTAACAGATTCAGTTTGCAACTGATCGTGGAGACAATCCAATCGATACCCAAGATGACGAATTAGAGCTGGAGTGGGACGAGGGGCCCAGCAAAAGCGAGAAAAAACGGGAGATGCAGGCCTTGCAAAAGCTGGGTGAGCGGCTCACCGGACTATCGGATGGCTACCTGTCTCGGATGACGCTGAGCGAGGATATGAAGCTTGCGCTGGCTGAGTCCAAGCGCATCAAGTCACACAATGCCCTGCGCAGGCACTATCGGCGCCTCGGCAAGCTTTTGCAGCATGAAGACCTGGCCTCGATCCAGCTGGTGGTGGATGAAATCGATGGTGAGCATCAGTCATCCGTCTCCCGGTTTCACGTGCTGGAGCAATGGCGGGAGCGTCTCCTCGAGGGAGACAGCGAGACCTTCGGTGAGTACCTGGACGCCTTTCCCAATGCGGATCGCCAGCAATTACGTCAGTTGATACAGGCTGTGCAAAGAGAGCGTGAGAAGGAAGCTCCCCCTGCTGCCTATCGCAAACTTTTCAAGTATCTGCGTCAGGTTGCTGAGCTGTAGGAACCTGAATCGGGATCTCGAAAGTATTCGTAACATACTGTTATAAATAGATAATATTTTCCATTCTAGAATTCACTCGAGATCGAAAGCCTGACGTTTCGACCATCTGACTGCTTCGCCCAAGCGGCATGTTGTGGTCCGGGCGCTCAGTCCGGCTAGATACCGAGTGCGGTTTCAGGGTTGAGTCAGTCTGCCCGGTATGCCTGAATCGGTCGTGATGGGGTGGTTGGAATATTGCGGATTTCCCAGTGAGTGATGGCCCATTTCCAGAGTTCCGGGAGACTGACCGGCGGCTCAGGAGGCAGGGTCTGCCCGAGGAATTGCAGAGCCGACAGCAGGCTCTTCATGGGGCGATCTGCAACCACGGGGATGTCTCTGTCCTGTTTGCTCAGTTTGCGTCCCTGATTATCGGTGGCCAGGGGCAGATGCAGATATTCGGGGCGCTTGAGCGCCAGGATCTCCTGCAGGAGGCACTGTCTCGAGGTGGAACTGAGCAGATCGGCGCCGCGCACCACCTGGGTGATCCCCTGCCAGCCGTCATCCACAACCACTGCGAGCTGGTAGGCGTAAAAGCCATCGGCTCTGCGAATCACGAAATCCCCGATCTCCCGACCCGGATTCTGGGTTAGCGAGCCCAGCAGGCGGTCCGTAAAACTCAGAGGCTGGTCAAAGGTGAGGAGCCGTACACTGTTCGATTTTGTCCTGCGGGCCATACCCTGGCGGCAGGTTCCGGGGTAGATTGGACCTTCCGCACCGTTCTCCGCCTGTTCCCTGATCTCCTTGCGGGAACAGCAGCAGGGGTAGGCGTTGCCCGATTGCAGGAGACTCCGGACAATCTCTTCATACACGTCAAAGCGTTGACTTTGGAAGATCACCTCCCCATCCCACTCGAAGCCGAATGCCTCGAGGACCCTCAGCATATCGTCTGCGGCGCCTGGGACGGCCCTGAGCTGGTCCACATCCTCGATCCGGATCAGCCACTCGCCTCCGGCACTGCGGGCGTCGAGATAGCTCCCGAGTGCAGCGACCAGTGAGCCAAAATGGAGTTGCCCGGTCGGGGAGGGTGCAAACCGGCCTCGATAGGCGGTGTCATGCATGCCGGGACGGGGAGGGTTCGGTGGTGTGTCGAAATGGGCGGGTGCGAAAAGAAAAAAACCGGCATCTGCCGGTTTTTTCTGTGCTGGGGAACAACAGCGGGTCAGCCCATCTGTTTTTCACGGATTTCGTCGAGGGTCTTGCAGTCGATGCACAGGGTCGCGGTGGGGCGCGCCTCCAGGCGACGGATGCCGATTTCGACACCGCAGGATTCGCAGTAGCCGTATTCCTGGTTGTCGATCTTTTCCAGGGCCTCGTCGATCTTCTTGATCAGCTTGCGCTCACGATCACGGGTGCGCAGCTCGAGGCTGAATTCAGATTCCTGGGTCGCGCGGTCGTTCGGATCCGGAAAATTGGCGGCTTCGTCCTGCATGTGATGCACGGTACGATCGACCTCCTGCATCAGGTTCTCCTTCCAGGCGGTCAGGATGCTGCGGAAATGCACCTCCTGATCCTCGCTCATGTACTCCTCGTCCTTCGCGGGTTCGTAGGGCTTGATGCCGAAGGATCCAACGTCGCTTGCAGTGGCTTTCTTCTGGGCCATTCAGGGTACCTCTTCAGTGAAGGCGCATATCTATACCAGAAAGGAAAGATCGAAACAACACGAGCGGCCGGACATCCGGGTGTTTTGCAGGTGTTTGCGAAGCAGATGCCCGCGCCACGGTCCAGCTTTGCTAAACTACCCCGGTTTCAAATCGCTGATAATCGGATTGTGAATATGGCAGTACTAGAAGCTTTGATATTCGATGTGGACGGCACCCTCGCCGACACGGAACGGGATGGTCACCGGGTGGCCTTCAACCAGGCCTTTCGTGACGCCGGACTGGATTGGGACTGGTCCGTGGCGTTGTATGGGGAACTGCTCAAGGTGACCGGTGGCAAGGAACGGATTCGCCACTACCTGGATCATTTCAATACAGACTTCGTCAGCCCCCCTGACCGTGATGCCTTCATCGCGGGTCTGCATGCGGCGAAAACCGACCATTACACGCGGATGATGGCCGAGGGCGCTATTCCCATGCGCAGCGGGGTAAATCGACTGATCCATGAGGCCCGTGAACGGGGCCTGCGACTGGCGATCGCCACCACCACGACCCCGGCCAATGTGAGCGCCCTGCTCAAGTACAGTCTCGCCCCCGAATCCGAGTCCTGGTTTGAGGTGATCGCCGCAGGGGACATCGTCCCGGCAAAAAAACCGGCTCCGGACATCTACATCTGGGCGATGCAGCAGATGGGCCTCAGCCCCGATGTATGCATGGCCTTCGAGGATTCCCACAACGGGGTCCGTTCCGCGCTGCAATCCGGCATCGCATCGGTACTGGTGACCACCAACGGATACACCGAAGCGGATGATTTCACTGGAGCGCGTCTGGTCATCGATCAATTCGGCGAACCGGATCAACCCTTTACATGCCAACACGGGGAGACCTGCGGCAAGCAATGGGTCGATGTCGGGCTGCTGGAATACGTCCATCGCGATCAGTGCCCATGAGCCTGATAGCCAAGCGCATGGGGCGAATCGCCCCGTTTTACGTGATGGACTTGCTGGGTCGTGCACGAAAGATGGAGGCCCGCAGGCAATCCGTGATCCACATGGAGATCGGGGAACCCGATTTTGTCACCCCGGAGCCGGTGATTGCCGCCGGGCATGCGGCGCTCGCTGCCGGCAAGACCCACTATACCCCGGCCGCGGGACTTCCTGAGTTACGCCAGGCCATTGCGGATGACTACCGTGACCGCTACGGGGTGGATGTTCCCGCCGAGCGGATCATCGTAACCCCGGGCTCCTCCGGGGCCCTGCAGCTACTGCTCAGCGTGTTGATCAACCCCGGTGAGTCGGTACTCATGGCTGATCCCGGCTACCCCTGCAACCGGCACTTCGTGGAGCTGGTGGATGGTATTCCGGTGGGTGTTCCGGTAGGGCCGGAGACCGGCTACCAGCTGACTGCGGATCATCTGGACGATGCCTGGCGGGACGACACCAAGGCGGTGATGGTGGCTTCACCCTCTAATCCAACCGGTACCCTGCTGAGCGACCCGGAGATGCAGCGCCTGCATGACAGGGTCAGCGAACGGGGCGGCATCCTCATCGTCGACGAGATCTACCAGGGACTGACCTATGACGTGGCTTCGGCAAGCGCCCTGCGTTTTTCCGACAATCTCTGTGTGATCAACAGTTTCTCGAAATATTTCTGCATGACCGGATGGCGTCTGGGCTGGCTGGTGGCGCCCGAGGCACTGATCGATCCCCTGGAACGGCTTGCGCAGAACATCTTCCTGTCGGCGCCGACCCTGTCCCAGGTTGCCGCGCTGAGTGCCTTCTCACCCGAGGTGAGCGCAATCCTGGAAAGCCGGCGCCAGGCCTTTCAGCAGAGACGTGATTATCTTCTGCCCGCATTGCGTGAGCTGGGATTCTCTATTCCGGTCACCCCCCAGGGCGCCTTTTATCTGTATGCCGGCTGCGGTGATCTGTGCGATGACAGCCAGGTGCTGGCGGAGCAGATTCTCACCCAGGCGGGTGTGGCGGTTACGCCGGGGCTCGATTTCGGATTTCATCGCCCCGAAAAGCACCTGCGGTTTGCCTACACCACGGATCTGATGCGTTTACAGGAGGGGGTTGAGCGGATTCGACGTTTCCTCGAATCCCGGACCGGCTGAACCGGACTATTCTCTTCTCGCTTACATGCCCCGAGTGGGGATATTCGAGAATCGGGACGTCCCTACCACTGCCTGTGTTTATTCAGTCAGTCCTTCGCGGTAAATATTTAACGCCATCGAGAACCCGCTAGAGCCGCGACAGACGCTCCCGCCAGAAGATCGTCGCCCCCGCTACTGCTGCCGGCATGGCTACAAAATTCAGCACTGGGACCATCATCATCAGGGTCAGAGTGCCACCGAAGGAGAGGGCGTCCAGGCGTACCTGTTTCAGACGTCTGTGCTGCTCCTTGAAGGCGAGGTTGTGATTGGCCATCGGGTAATCCCCATATTCCAGGGTGAGATACCAGGCGTTGAACATCAGCCAGAGAAAGGGTGCGGCGATCTGCAGCACCGGGATGAGAAACAGCAGCAGCAAGGGAATGGCACGGATAAGAAAGTAACTCAATTTACGCAGTTCCGACAGCAGGGCCGGCAGCAGATCCTTCATTAACTGTTTGAATCCACTCGGTTCATGAACCACCGCTCCGCCGAGGTAGGCCTCGACTTTCTCCGCCAACAGTCCGTTGAAGGGGGCCGCGATAAGATTCGCGATCACCGTAAAGGTGTAAAAAACCACCAGCACCAGGGCAATCGCGAAGATCGGCCACAAAATCCAGCGTAGCCAGTGCAGCCAGCTTTCGGGGTCCGGCAGCATCCGGTTCATCCAGGACTCGAACTGGCTGGTACCTAGCCAGATCAGCAGGCTGAACACCAGGATGTTCACCAGCAGGGGAATCAACACGAATGGCCGGATACCGGGTTTGCTGAGTAGCGCGAAACCCCTCAGCAGGTAGTGTGCTCCTGAAATGGCCTGGGTCGGCATGGTGCGTTTCCTTGGGATCAAAAATCATTAACTACAAATCTGAGGATAACCCGGGAACCGGGTCTTGATGCAAGATCAGATCATGTGTCTCAGACAGATGTGGGACTGAAGATCATTCTCAGTGGTTTAGAAATAACGAGCGAGTATGAATCTTACAATGTGTCCCTAATGTTATTGTGTTGCAGTGGGTTGAGGGTGGGTCTTCAGACTCGGGATTATCAACAGAACAGAATCTGGGGGTAGACGAGGATCGTTAAACGGACAACACCTTAGCCATTCAAGGGATGGTTTTAACGATTCGGTTGGATATCTGGCTATGAAGGCCGAAAATGTCATAAATGACGATGCCGAAATAGTATTCACCGGGCTCTAGGCCTGAGAGATCATAGGATTCAGCCTGGCTGTCATCGATCTCTGCAATCAATTCCAGATTGGTGGAACTCGGCCCGGCGTATATTTTGTATCCGGAGATTTCGGACATGTCGAGTGGGCTCTGGTCGACCCGTGTTGACGGTGCAATCCAGTTGAGCAGCGGTCGCGTGGTGCCTTCGGTTGTTGTGGCGGGTTGTTCATCGCCCGACCCGCCACCACCGCCGCATGCTGCCAGGGCGATCGAGAGACTGAGGGTCAGTAGTGCTGTTCTGTTCATGGTTCCCTTCCGCGACAAATGCAAACAGTGCCCAGATTACATAATGCTGAATTTTACAGCGCCCGTTGCCGTTTACCCGGTATTTTACACACTATGACCACAAACAATCAGAGGTTATCCGGGCCGTGATCTGATTCAGATGATTGTGATCGTTTGAATATCTATAAAAAAACAATGGGTAAATTGATAAAAGTGGAATTGGATGCAGGTATTTGGTCAGTGAATACCTGAGGAAATGCTGCTGACCGGTTCAGATGAATCAGGACTCTTAATGGAATCTGGCTCTAATGAAGTCAGAGTTGAGTATGCGCGATCCCACATCCCATTTTCAAAACCTGACTCATAACTGATGGACTGGTTCTCATCACTTTGTTGATCTCATTCACTTTCCGTCATTGCTCGGGCATTCGATCCATGACCGCCTCTTTGAGACACTCAAGCCGGTTGGATTCTGACAGGGCTTTGTTTTTCAGGTCGGTAATGAAGAAGATGTCTTCCACCCGCGCACCCAGGGTGGTGATTTTGGCATGCTGGAGACGGATCTTGCAGGCCGCGAACGCCTGGCCCACATCGGAGAGCAGTCCCGGACGATCCAGGGTAACCAGGCGCATGACCGTGCGCTCCAACGCCGGCTCCTGACTGAAGTGAACCTCTGTGGAGTGATCGAAGTGCTTGTGCAATCTCGGCAGGCGACGGGTTACTTTGAGGGGCTGGTTGCCCTTTTGACACAGACCTGACATCAGGGTGTCGACGATCTCATCACTGCGCAGACCAAATTCCACGGGTGAGCCGTCCAGCTCCAGGATCAGGTAGCTGTTCAGGGAGTGGCCATCGGATGTGCTCATGATACGGGCATTGACGATGGACAGGGAGAGCTGGTCGAGCAGGGTGGTGGTAACCGCGAACAGGTTGTCCCGGTCAGGTCCGTAGTAGAGCACCTCGGTGCCACCCCGTTTGGCCGTTTGGCGCAGTTGGATCAGCGGCAGCTCCGCTTCAGGCGTCTGTAATATCAGAGTGGTATGGCGCTGAATGGCATTGGGCGAGTGAGTCAGGAAATATTCGCTGGTAAAGGTCGACCAGAGTCGCAGGATCTGTTCTCGATCGATCTTTTTCTGGGCCAGCAGTTCCAGTGCCGCGGTCTGCTTTTCCTGAATCAGGTCATCCTGCGCGAGCGGGTTTTTCAGCCCGCGGATCAAGGCGCGGCGGGTGGCATTGAAAAGGTCCCGCAGCAGCGAGTCTTTCCAGGAGTTCCAGGCGGCCGGGTTGGTGGCCCGGCTGTCAGCGAAGGTCAGCAGATAGAGATAAGTCAGGCGGTTCAGGTCACCTACAAGTGCTGCAAATTCCTGCACTACATCCGGGTCGGTGATGTCTTTTCGCTGCGCCGTCATGGACATGACCAGATGATGACGCACCAGCCAGCTCACCAGCTGGCTGTCATACTCGCTCAGGTGGTGCAGGCGGCAAAAATAGAGGGCATCTTCAGCGCCCAACTCGGAGTGATTGCCCCCGCGCCCCTTGGCGATGTCGTGGAACAGGGCCGCCAGATAGATGAGTTCCTCTTTGGGCAGGGTTTGAGCCAGCTGGCTGCAGAACGGGTATTCCTCGGCATACTTTGCCACGCTGAGGCGACGGATGTTACGCACCACCATCAGGGTGTGCTCATCCACGGTGTAGACGTGGAACAGGTCGTACTGCATGCGACCGACGATCTTCTCGAAGCTGGGGATGTACTTTGCCAGCACTCCATAGATGTTCATGCGTCTCAGGGCCCGGGTGAGGCCCACGGGCTGGCGCATGATCTCCATGAACAGGCTTTGCGCACGGATGTCCTGGCGAAAATTCTCATCGATCAGGTAGGTGTGATTGCGGATCAGGCGAATGGTGCTCGCCCGCACGCCTTTCAGGTCCGGGTTCTCCTGCATGATCAGGAAGAGTTCGAGCAGGGCGGTCGGGTAGCGTTTGAAAACCCCCTTGTGAACCACCTCCAGGAACTGGCTGCGCTGCTGGAATCGCTGATTGATGATCACCGGTTCTCCCAGCTTGTTCTGCAGCAGAATGCTCTCCTGGAAATGCTGCAGCAGCATCTCGTTGAGGCGGCTCAACTCCATGACCGTACGGTAGTAATCGCGCATGAAACTCTCGACCGCCAGGTTGGCATGGTCGGAGTCATAACCCAGGTGTGAGGCCAGGGTGCGTTGATGATCGAACAGCAGTCGGTCATCGCAGCGGCCGGTCAGCAGATGCAGAGCAAAACGTACCCGCCAGAGATGGTTCTGACCCTCGATCAGGGTCTGATACTCGGCTTCGGTAAGAAATTCGTGGGTCACCAGGTCATGCATGTCCTGGGTGCAAAAGTGACGCTTCGCCACCCAGCCGATCATCTGGATGTCGCGCAAACCGCCGGGGCTCTCTTTGAGATTGGGCTCCAGGTTGCTCAGGGTGCCGTCTTGTTTGGCGTGTCGGCGACGCTGCTCCTTGAGCTTGGCCTCGAAGAAATCGTGGCTGTTCCAGATCTGCTCCGGTCCGGTAGCCTGCATCATGGCATCGAACAGGGGCTGGCTTCCGGTGAGGAAGCGCGCCTCCAGCAGGTTGGTGATCACGGTAATGTCCTGACTGGCCTCACGGACGGAATCCTCGATCGTGCGCACACTGTGGCCAATCTCCAAGCCGATGTCCCAGAGCAGGGTGAGGAACTGTTCCAGTTGGTCCTTGAAGGCATCGAAGCGGCTCTCGCTTTCGAGCAGGACAAGGATATCGATATCCGAGGCCGGATGCAGTTCGCCCCGTCCATAGCCACCGACCGCTACCAGAGCCGCAGCCTGACCGACTCCTTCAAAATAGCGAACCCATACCCGCTTGAGGATCTCATCGATCAGCACGGCACGCTCGGCCACGAGGTCGCTGGTGCAGGTCTGGCCGGTGCTGAAACGCTCTTTCACCTCTTCGGTGTAGCGTTTCAGGTACTCCTTGCACGGCTGGATTGGCGAGCGATCGGGAACGAAGGCCTGATTGAGGGCTTGAATGTCGATCATACGGCGTTACGACGCAATGCGGTTGTGAGGTGGGAGGCCGGTCAGGCGAGACGCTGCCGTTCCTCTTCCCGCAGGGTGAGCACCTCGTGACCGGTTTCGGTCACCAGGATGGTGTGCTCGAACTGAGCGGAGAGACTGCGGTCCTTGGTGAGCACCGTCCAGCCGTCGGGTTTCAGTTTGACCTGCTGCTTACCTGCATTCACCATGGGTTCGATGGTGAAACACATGCCCGGTTGCAGTTCCAGGCCGGTGCCCGGCTGGCCATAATGGAGAACTTGCGGGTCCTCGTGAAACTCCTTACCGATGCCGTGTCCGCAGTATTCGCGTACCACGCTGTAGTCGTTTTTTTCGACGAATGTCTGGATACTGTGGCCGATGTCACCCAGTCGGCAGCCGGGTTTGACCAGATCGATACCCAGCCACAAGGCCTGCTGGGTGATCTCGATCAGCCGCTTGGCCAACACCGAGGGTTGCCCGACGGCGAACATTTTGCTGGTATCCCCGTGGTAGCCATCCTTGATTACGGTGATGTCCAAGTTGATGATATCGCCGTTCTTAAGGCGTTTTTCGTTCGGTATGCCGTGACAGACGACCTGATTCACCGAGGTGCAGATCGATTTGGGAAAACCCCGATAGTTCAGCGGTGCGGGAATCGCCTTCTGAGCCCGCACTATGTGCTCATGACAGATTCGGTCGAGCTCAAATGTGGTGATGCCGGGCTTTACGTGTGGCTCGATCATCTCCAGCACCTCGGCGGCCAACCGGCCGGCGACACGCATCTTCTCTATTTCGTTCGCAGTTTTTATCGTGACGCCCATGTGAAATCGCTTGAAACTCTGAGGGGTTGCCCGTGATTCGGGGAGGGTTTGGCGTGATTGTCGCATCAAGCGGGTTATGGTATAAAACGCCCCGCCGAAGCGCAAACGCTTCGCGCAGTCATGTCCGCATGAACCTTGGGGTTTCGAAAGCGGACGATATCACACACATACCGACACATGGTCCGGGGTGCCTGTTGATGGGCTGATTTCAAGCAATAAACGCTTGTTGATCAGTACCCTAGGGTTGGACTTATGGGGTATGTGGAGGTTCAACCCGATACAATTCAGGAGTCACTCATGAGTGAAGTATCAATGCGCCAGATGCTTGAGGCCGGCGTGCATTTTGGTCATCAGACCCGTTACTGGCATCCCAAGATGGGTTCCTTCATCTTTGGTCATCGTAACAAGATTCACATCATCAATCTTGAAAAGACCATGCCCCTGTTCAAGGATGCGATGAATTTCATCGGATCGCTCTCCGCAAATGGCGGTAAAGTCATGTTCGTCGGCACCAAGCGGGCCGCTCAGAACGTGGTACGTGAGGAAGCAGAGCGTTGCGGCATGCCCTTCGTCAACCATCGCTGGCTCGGTGGAATGCTGACCAACTACAAAACCATCAAACAGTCGATCAAGCGCCTCAAAGAGCTTGAGGGAATGTTTGCCGACGGCAGTGTCGAGCATCGTTTCAATAAGAAGGAGGCACTGGGCCTGAGCCGCGAGCTGGAGAAGCTGGAGCGCAGCCTTGGCGGTATCAAGAACATGGGTGGATTGCCTGACGCGCTGTTCATCATCGACGTGGGTCACGAGAAGAATGCCGTGGCCGAAGCCCGCAAGCTCGGCATTCCGGTGATCGGTGTGGTCGATACCAACAACGATCCGGATGACATCGACTACGTTATTCCTGGCAACGATGACGCCATTCGCGCCATTCAACTGTATGTCCAGGGTGCCTCCGCAGCGATTCTCGAAGGTCGCGCGAGTTCCGTGAACATGGTGGCCGGAGAAGGCGGCGAGGAGTTTGTCGAGGTGGCGCCGGAACAGGCGTAAGCCATCCGGAAGGTGACCGGGTCCGATACATCGGATCCGGTCGCCTGCATCCGACAGATGAATTTCAGCACAAAACAGATTTAAAGGTAGGCGGACTATGGCAATTACAGCCTCACAGGTAAAGGAACTGCGCGAGCGTACCGGCGCAGGCATGATGGAGTGTAAAAAGGCATTGGTTGAGGCCGATGGTGACATCGATGCGGCAATCGAACAGATGCGCAAGTCAGGGCAGGCAAAGGCTGCCAAGAAGGCGGGACGCATCGCGGCAGAAGGTCTCATCAGTCTCAGTTTCAACGACGGCAACACCCAGGCTGCGATGGTGGAAGTGAACTGCGAAACCGACTTCGTGGCCAAGGACGAGAACTTCACCTCTTTCGCCAAGGCGGTGGCCGAGCGCGTTCTGGCCGGCGGCGCCAGCGATGTGGAAGCCCTGATGGAGCTCTCCCTGCACGAAGGTGAGGACACCACCGTGAATCAGGCCCGCGAGGCCCTGATCGCCAAACTGGGCGAGAACATGAACGTGCGCCGCTTCGCATCGTTCCAGGCATCTTCCGGTACTCTGGTGAGCTATCTGCACGGCGTGCGGATTGGTGTGGTGCTCGAGTTGGAAGGCGGTAATGAGGAACTGGGCCGTGATCTGGCCATGCACATCGCCGCTACCAACCCGGTCTGTCTCTCCGAGGATCAGATGCCTCAGGATCTGCTGGACAAGGAGCGTGAGATTGTCGCCGCTCAGGCCAGCGAAAGCGGTAAGCCGGAAGAGATCGTTGCGAAGATGGTCGATGGCCGGATGCGCAAGTTTCTCGCGGAAAACACCCTCCTGGGACAAGCCTTCGTCAAGGATCCGGACACCACGGTGGAGAAACTGCTGAAGAGCAACGGCGCCAAGGTGCTTCAGTTCCAGCGTTTTGAAGTCGGCGAAGGTATCGAAAAGAAACAGGAAAACTTCGCAGAAGAGGTTATGGCGCAGGCCAAAATCTCCTGATGTCCCGACTGGACGGGGCGTATGAGCCCCGTCCGGCTGTTCTGAATCCGTCTGGGATTCTACAGATTCAGGCCGAGGATCCCGGTTCGCGGCCACTCCGGTTCCTGGGTGAGCCGAGCCCACTTCAAGCTCGTAAGTGGGTATAATCATCCTCCAAAGCATGACCAGGACAGGTTTTTCATGAGTGATCTGATTTGCCGGCGAATTCTGCTGAAGCTGAGTGGCGAAGCCCTGATGGGCGAGGGGGATTTCGGTATCGATCCTGCCGTGCTGCAGCGGGTTGCCGAGGAGATCAGGGATCTCAATTCCCGGGGTGTCGAGATTGGCCTGGTGATCGGAGGCGGAAACATCTTCCGCGGCGCCGGTCTGGCGCAGGGCGGTTTCGACCGGGTGCGCGGCGATCACATGGGCATGCTGGCCACGGTGATGAATTCCCTGGCGATGCAGGACATGCTGACTCGCGTGGGGGTGGCGGCGGATGTCTACTCGGCTCTGAGCATGCCGGATGTGTGCGAGACCTTTTCCGCCCGGGCGGCCAGGCAGAGCCTCTCTCAGGGGCGGGTCGCGATCCTTGCGGCAGGCACCGGCAATCCCTACTTTACCACCGACTCCGCCGCAAGCCTGCGAGCGGTGGAGATCCAGGCTGACCTGCTGATCAAGGCGACCAAGGTCAATGGTGTCTATTCGGCGGATCCGGTCAAGGTTGCCGATGCGGTTTTCTACCCCCGGCTCACCTATGACCGGGCCCTGACGGAAAACCTGCAGGTCATGGATGCCACGGCTATCGTACTCTGCCGGGACAATGGCATGCCCCTGCGAATCATGAACATTAACGATCCTGGAGCTCTGATGCGCCTGATGCAGGGCGAGGAGATAGGATCCCTGGTTGAGAAAGGCGAAGCACTATGATCAACGATATCAAAAATGATGCGTCGACCCGAATGGGTAAGAGCGTGGAATCCCTGGTCCATGAACTCGCCAAGGTGCGCACCGGACGTGCGCATCCGAGCCTGCTGGATCACATTCGCGTCGACTACTATGGATCCGAGGTGCCGATCAGCCAGGTGGCCAACATCAATGTGGAGGATGCCCGCACCCTGACCGTGGTACCCTGGGAAAAACCCATGGTGTCGGTGGTGGAGAAGGCCATCATGACCTCTGACCTGGGGCTCAACCCGATGAGCGCGGGCAATGTGCTGCGGGTGCCCATGCCGCCTTTGACCGAAGAGCGGCGCCGTGATCTGATTCGGGTGGTGCGCCATGAGGCTGAAAACGCCAAGGTGGCGATTCGCAACATCCGCCGCGACGCCAATCACGATCTCAAGGACGCGGTGAAAGAGAAGATGATCTCTGAAGACGACGAGCGTCGCGGACAGGATCTCATTCAGAATCTGACCGACAAGCACATCAAGCAGATCGATGAGCTGTTGGAGGAGAAAGAGAAGGATCTGCTTGAGATTTGAGTCGCTCACACTCTATGGGATTTGAGGGAGTAATGGTCAGCGACACCACAGACATGCCGGATTTGGGTGAGGGACACGCACCCGGTCATATCGCCATCATCATGGATGGCAACGGGCGCTGGGCGAAGAAACGCGGCTTGCCTCGCTATGCCGGACATCCCGCGGGTGTCGAGGCGGTCCGTCGTATCGTCGAGTCCTGCGTGGTTTGGAAGATCCCGGTCCTGACCCTGTTTGCCTTCAGTAGTGAGAATTGGCAGCGGCCCCGCAAGGAGGTCAGCCTGATCATGGATCTGTTCGTGCGTTCCTTGAAAAAAGAGGTGCGCCGGCTTGATCGCAATGGTGTTCGGCTGCGGGTGATCGGTGATCTCAGCGCCTTTTCCCCGAAACTCCAGCAGCAGATCGCTGAGGTGGAACGCCAGACGAGCGAGAACACCGGATTGCTGCTGCAGGTTGCGGCCAATTACGGTGGCCGCTGGGATATTACCCAGGCAGCCCGGCAACTTGCCGAGGCGGTCAAGAGCGGTACACTGCAACCGGAATCCATCGACGAACAGGCGCTCGCAAAACACCTCTGTTTCAGCGACGTACCCGAGCCTGACCTTTTCATCCGTACCGGTGGGGAGAAACGCATCAGCAATTTCCTGCTCTGGCAGTGCGCCTACACCGAACTCTATTTCACCGACACCCTCTGGCCGGACTTTGGTCAAGTGAATCTGCGCCTTGCAATTGAGGATTTTGCGGGGCGGCAACGCCGTTTCGGTCGTACCGGGGAGCAGGTCCAGGGACAGACCGCGGAAGCCTCTTGAGTCTGTCATGCTGAAACAGCGCGTCATCACCGCCCTGATTCTGGCCCCTCTGGTAATGATGGCGGTGCTGTTGCTGCCGACCGTCTATGTGGCCGCCTTTCTGGCTCTGGTGGTCGCAGTGGGCGGTCGCGAGTGGGCCCGCTTGAGTGGCATCCAGGTGCCCGGTCTGCAGTTGCTCTACACCCTGCTCATGGTTGTGGCGATGCTGGTCAGTTACGTATCCATCCCGGAATCCTGGATACCCTGGGTGCTGGGGTTGTCCGTGCTCTGGTGGTGCACCGCACTCTACCGCCTGACCCGTTTCCAGTCGGAGCAGATCTCGGATCAATTTGCGCCGATTCAGGCCCTGGAAGGTTTTCTTGTCCTGCTGCCCGCCTGGATAGCCCTGGTGGCGCTGCATCGCGTTCCGCACTTCGGCCCCGGGTTATTGTTGTTCGTACTGATCCTGATCTGGAGCGCCGATGTGGGGGCCTATTTCGCGGGACATCGCTGGGGGCAGCATAAACTGGCGCCCCAGGTGAGTCCGGGAAAGACCCGCGAGGGGGTTTACGGGGCCATGGCCAGCGCAGTGTTGTGCGGAGTGTTTCTGGTTTGGTGGCTCGATATCAGCCTGGTGTCTGCACCCCTGGTGCTGCTGTTATGCCTGGTCACCATGATGCTCTCAGTGGTGGGGGATCTGTTCGAGAGTCTGCTGAAACGCCAGCGGGGCATGAAAGACAGTGGCACCCTGTTGCCCGGGCACGGGGGCATGCTCGACCGGATTGACAGCCTGACCGCGGCTGCCCCGGTATTCGTGTTCGGCCTGAGTCTGATGGGGAAGATCTCGTGAGAGGGGTGACCGTACTGGGTTCGACCGGTTCCATCGGGGTCAGCACCCTGGATGTGCTGGCTCGTCATCCCGACAAATACCGGGTCATGGCACTCACCGCCCATCGGGATGTCTCCGGAATGGCGGATCAGTGTGAACGCTTCCAACCCAAGATCGCGGTGATGGCCGATCGCCAGGCGGCCAATCGGCTCGCCGAGGAACTCAGCCAACGTGGTGTGGTGACTGAAGTGCTGGAAGGGCAGCGGGGTCTGGAGATCGCGGCTGCCATGCCGGATGTGGATCTGGTGATGGCCGCCATCGTCGGGGCCGCGGGTCTGATCCCCACATTGGCCGCAGTGCGCGCGGGCAAGCAGGTGCTGCTCGCCAACAAGGAGGCCCTGGTGGTTGCCGGGCACCTGTTCATGCGGGAGGTCGAGGCCCATGGGGCATCGATTCTGCCCATCGACAGTGAGCACAATGCGATATTCCAGTGCATGCCCAGTGATTTCTCCAAAGGACTGGATCACGGCGGTGTCAAACGCATACTCCTGACTGCGTCCGGCGGGCCGTTCCGCACCACCCCTCTGTCCGAGCTTGAAGGGGTTACCCCGGATCAGGCCTGTGCCCATCCGAACTGGGCCATGGGGCGCAAGATTTCGGTGGATTCCGCCACCATGATGAACAAGGGACTCGAGGTGATCGAAGCCCATTGGCTGTTTCACGCCGGTGCGGACCGCATCGAGGTCGTGTTGCATCCCCAGAGTGTGATTCACTCCATGGTGGAGTACCGGGACGGTTCGGTGCTGGCGCAACTCGGCCAGCCCGACATGCGCACCCCGATCGCGCATGCCCTGGCCTGGCCAGATCGGATTGAATCCGGGGTCGATAGCCTGGATCTGTTCCAGATTGCACGACTCGATTTTGAGCGACCAGAAGCCGAACGTTTTCCGTGCCTGGGGCTGGCCTATGCGGCCATCAGCAGCGGCGGGAACGCCTGCGCCATTCTGAATGCGGCAAACGAGGTTGCGGTGGAGGCGTTTCTTCAGGGACGGCTGGGTTTCACCGGCATTGCTCAGGTGGTGGAACAGACTCTGCATCGTATGCCGGTCGCGCCTGTGACCGATCTGGACGGCTTGCTCGAGGATGACCGGAAAGCCAGAGATACGGCGGAACAAGTGATCCGAAACAGGGTCTGAAGCAGCGGTATGAGGCCTTATTGAACTTATGAACTCACTACTTTTCACTATCCTGTCCTTTGTGGTTGCACTTGCGATTCTGATCGCCGTGCATGAGTTCGGCCACTTCTGGGTGGCCCGCAAACTGGGCGTCAAGGTGCTGCGCTTTTCCATCGGTTTCGGCAGCCCGCTGTGGCGGCGTGTCAGTCCCGCAGATGGTACCGAGTACGTGATAGCGGCGATTCCCCTGGGGGGCTATGTGAAAATGCTCGATGAGCGCGAAGCCCCGGTGCCTGAACATCTCCAGGAACAGGCCTTCAACCGCCAGTCTCTGGCCAAACGCAGTGCCATCGTGGCGGCCGGTCCCCTGTTCAATTTCATCTTTGCCATATTCGCCTTTTGGTTGATCTTCGTCACCGGTGACACCGGGCTGAAGCCGCTGATCGGTGATGTCACGCCGGATTCCCTGGCGCAGAAAAGCGGTTTCGTGGCGGGTGACCAGATCGTGGCCATCGACGGGCAACCCACACCCACCTGGGAGAACGTGGTCTACACCCTGTTGTCCCGGGCGCTGGACCACGACACCCTGACCATCCAGGTTGAGAATCCGGACAGCGGTGAGATGGAGTACCAGCTGCCCAGCGCCAATCTGCCCGGGATGGCGGAAGAGGGGCAATTGCTCACCAACCTGGGTCTGACCCCGAAGCGTCCCAGCATACCGGCGGTGATTGGAGAAATCGTCGCCGGAGAACCCGCGGACCAGGCCGGACTCATGCCGGGTGACCGGATCCTCCAGGTCGACGGTCAGGATATTGCGGATTGGGAGGCCTGGATCAATTATGTCAGGGAGAGACCCGGGCAATTGATGGAGCTCGAGATCGATCGAGGGGGAGACTACCAGGTCGTTGAAATCACACCGAAGACCCTGGAGGGGTCAGACGGCAAGAGCTACGGCAGGATCGGGGCGGGGGTCGAGGTGCCGAACAACCTGATGGACGATTACCGGGCGGTGGTACGCTACGGTCCCGTCGATTCGGTGGGTCAGGCGCTGAACAAGACCTGGGATCTCTCGGCGTTGATGCTGAAGATGCTGGGTAAGATGGTGATCGGCGAGGTTTCCCTGAAAAATCTCAGCGGTCCCATCTCGATCGCGGACTCTGCCGGCAAGTCGGCCAGTTACGGGATCACCTATTTTATCAAGTTCCTGGCCGTGGTGAGTGTCAGTCTGGGGATTCTGAACCTGTTGCCGATCCCGGTCCTGGACGGGGGACACCTGTTCTATTTCCTGATCGAGGCCATACAGGGGCACCCGCTCTCGGAAAGGGCCATGGAGCAGGGGCAGAAAATCGGTCTGCTGATCCTGTTGCTGGTCATGAGTCTGGCGATCTATGTCGACATCAACCGGTTCCTGGGATAGCACTATGTCTAGCGGCCCCGGATAACTTATACTGATGGGCTTTCCGTTGCAGTCAACACCCTGGAAGCCAATAACCGGGGTATAACATAATGAATAACCCGGTGTAATTACACATCATGCATTTTTGGTCGCGGATTCTTGCTCCTCTTGCGCTGTTGTCTGGCCTGCTGTTGCCGCAGTTGGCCCAGGCCTTCATCGTCGAGGATATACGGGTAGAGGGTCTGCAGCGCATCTCCGCGGGCACGGTTTTCAACTACTTGCCGGTGAAGACCGGAGACGACGTCAACACCGGCAATACCGCGCAGATCATCCGCGCCCTGCATAAAACCGGCTTCTTTCAGGATATCCGCCTGGAACGCGAAGGCAATGTGCTGATCGTGTTTGTGCATGAACGGCCCGCGATTGCAGAGATCAACCTCAGCGGCAACAAGGATCTGGATACCGACGCCCTGAAGGCCGGTTTGAAGGATATCGGCCTCGCCGAGGGTTTGGTGTTCAAGCGCGCCCTGCTGGAGCAGGTGGAGCAGGAACTCAACCGTCAGTACTTCGCTCGCGGTAAATACGGGGTCAAGATCACCTCCACGGTCACCCCCCTGGAGCGTAACCGGGTCGGGGTGGACATCGAGATTTCCGAAGGTCTGACGGCACGTATCAAGAAGATCAACATCATCGGCAACAAGGCCTTCGATGACGACGATCTGCTGGATGAACTCCAACTCGGGGTGCCCTCCTGGTACGCGATCTTTTCCAGCCGCGACAAGTATTCCAAGCAGGCCCTGTCCGGTGACCTGGAAACCCTGCGCTCCTACTACCTCGACCGAGGCTATATCGATTTCAAGATCGATTCGACCCAGGTCTCCATAACCCCGGACAAAAAAGACATCTACATCACCATCGCGCTGACCGAGGGGGATGTGTTCACCCTGAGCGATATCAAGCTGGCCGGTGAACTGGAACTGCCCCAGGAGGAACTGTTTCCCCTGATCCACCTGCGCCGGGGCGAGGTGTTTTCCCGCAAACGCCTGACCGCGAGCGCCGATCGGTTGAACAGCAAGTACTCCGATGCGGGTTATGCCTTCGCCAATGTCAACAGCATTCCGGATATCGACCGGGACAATCACACGGTGGCCATCACCTTCTTTGTTGACACCGGCAAGCGGGTGTATGTGCGCTATATCAACATCTCCGGCAATGCCACCACCCGGGATGAGGTGATCCGGCGCGAGATGCGGCAGATGGAGTCCTCCTGGTTCTCCGGTGAGAAGACCCGTCTTTCCCGGGAGCGGCTGCAGCGTCTGGGCTTCTTCAGCGAAGTGAATATGGAGACCCCGGCGGTATCCGGCGCCACCGACCTGGTGGATGTGAACCTCAGCGTGACAGAGGCCGCATCCGGCAGTCTCAGTGCGGGTATCGGTTACTCCGAAACCCAGGGTATTCTGTTCAACGCGAGTATCACCCAGAACAACTTTCTCGGCACCGGCAAGCGGGTGAGCGCCGGATTCGACACCAGCAGCGCCACCAAGAAGGCCTCGCTCTCCTACACCGACCCGTACTTCACCATCGACGGTGTGAGCCAGGGTTATGAGCTGAGCTACCGCAAGACCGATTTCTCCGAGCTGAACATCTCCAGTTACTCCACCGACGTGGGTCGGCTGGGAATCAATTTCGGTATTCCGGTGACTGAGTACGATCGCTTGAGGTTCAGTCTGGCCTATGAGCACACCACCTTCTACGAAGGCTCGTCCGCATCGGACGAAATCAAGGACTTCATCCAGGATAATGGCACCAAGTTCAACGATTTCGAGGTGGTCGGCAGCTGGATTCACGATACCCGTGACCGGGCAATCTTCCCGAATCGCGGGGGACGCCAGGTATTTACCGCCGAGACGAATACCCCGGGCAGCGATCTGCAGTACTACCGGCTTTCCTACCACAATGCCCATTTCTTTCCATTGACCAACGATCTGACCCTGAAACTCAATGGTGAGTTGGGATATGGTGACGGTTACGGGGATTTCGATACCCTGCCGTTCTTCCGCAATTTCTTCGCAGGCGGTATTGGATCGGTACGGGGTTTCGAAGAGAATTCACTCGGTCCGGAGGATTCCCAGGGGGATGCCATGGGAGCAAATGCTAGAATAATAGGTCAGATGGAACTGCTGTTTCCGATGTTCGGAGACGATTTCAAGGATACCGTGCGCGGTGGATGGTTCGTGGATGCGGGTAATGTGTTCGACCTGGCGGGAGGAGAGGATGTGACCTGGGATGGATTTCGGGCTTCGACCGGTCTGATGTTATCCTGGTTCTCACCGGTGGGTGCCCTGTCATTCAGCCTGGGATATCCGCTGAAGAAAGAAGAGAACGACAACACCAAGACTCTTCAATTCAGAATCGGTAGTGGTTTCTAGACAATTAGGGAGTGAATGAGTGAATTCTACACGTACTCAAATACTGGCATTTATTCTGATGATCATGACGGCCGCTGGTGCAGGGGCCGAAGAGTATCGCATCGCATTCGTCAACGCGACGAAGGTGTTTGAAGAATCCCCTCAATATCAGGTCGCTCGTGACCGTTTGCTGAACGAATTCTCGCGCCGGGAAAAAGACCTGGTGGCCTCGCAGAAACAGCTCAAGCAGCTTGAAGAGAAGCTTCAGCGTGATGGTTCGGTGATGAGTGAATCCGAGGTCAAACGCCTTGAGCGGGACATCCTCAACCGCAGCCGCAAGCTGAAAAATGCGCAGACGGAATTTCGCGAGGATCTGAACCTGCGACAGAACGAAGAGTTCAAAAAGCTGCGTCAGCAGGTCCGGGAAGTGATTCAGGAAGTGGGCAAGAGCGAAAACATTGATCTGATCGTTTCCGACGGCGTGGTCTATTTCAGCAAGAAAATTGATATCTCCGACAAGGTGTTGGATAAGCTCCGCCAGCTCAAGACCGAGTAACCCGGGCGCTACCCTTGTCCATCCGACTCGGAGCATTGGCTGAAAAACTGGGTGTGGAACTCCGGGGTGACCCGGATCTGTACGTCGATGGGGTGGGCACGCTTCAGGCCGCCCGGCCCGGACAGCTGAGTTTCCTCAGCAACAGCAAGTATAGCCGCTATCTGAGCGGTACCCAGGCGAGCGCGGTAATCCTCTCAGAAGAGGCGGCCGATGCCTGTCCCGTCACCATGCTGGTGTCCGACAATCCCTATCTGGCCTATGCGCGCGCCTCGACCCTGCTGTCACCAACACCTGTCCCGCAACCCGGGGTTCACCCATCCGCGGTGATCGCGGAGTCCGCGCAAATCGACCCCAGCGTCAGTATTGGCGCCTGCAGCGTCATCGGTGAGCGGGTCAGCCTGGGGGCCGGGGTGGTGATCGGTCCGGGGTGTGTGATCGAGGCGGATTGCGAAATCGGTGATGAGACCCGCCTGGTGGCCCGGGTGACCCTGTGTCACGCCACCCGGCTGGGACGTCGCTGCCTGATACATCCAGGCGCGGTGCTGGGCGCCGATGGGTTCGGTCTGGCCAATGATCAGGGCCGCTGGGTCAAAGTCCCCCAGTTAGGTCGGGTCTGGGTGGGTGACGATGTGGAGATCGGCGCCAATACCACCGTGGACCGGGGTGCCTTGGAGGATACCATCCTGCGTGACGGTGTGAAGCTCGACAACCTGATCATGATCGCCCACAACGTCGAGGTGGGCGAACACACCGCGATGGCCGGTTGCACCGGTATCGCCGGTTCAACGAAAATCGGCCGGCATTGCACCCTGGGGGGGCAAGTTGGTCTGGCGGGGCATCTGACGATCGGTGATAATGTGCACTTTTCTGGGGCGACCCTGGTGACACGTTCGTTTCCGGATCCCGGATATTACAGCGGCAATCTGCCGGCAATGGAAAATGGCGCTTGGCGCAAGCTGATCGCCCGTCTGAGGCACCTCGAAGAGATGGCCAAGGACCTGAAACTGATAAAGAAAACATTGAAGACGCCGAGTGGAGAGTCACGCAAATGAGATGTTTGGATCACGGGAGGCTGGCTTGATCGCGATGGATATCAACAGGGTGCTGCGCCTGCTGCCGCACCGTTACCCTTTTCTGCTCATCGACCGCGTGCTGGAGTTTGAGAAACATAAGAGTCTCACCGCGCTGAAGAACGTCACCTACAACGAACCCTTCTTCAATGGTCATTTCCCGGTCCAGCCGGTGATGCCGGGGGTGCTGATCATCGAGGCGATGGCCCAGGCAACCGGCCTGTTGGCGATGGAATCGAACCCTGAGACCGTCAACGAGACGACCATCTACCTGTTCGCGGGTATCGACAAGGCCCGTTTCAAACAGCAGGTCGAGCCCGGTGATCAACTGATCATCGAAGTGCTGCAGAACAAACTCAAACGCGGTATCGGCTTTTTCACCTGCACCGCTTTGGTTGACGGCAAGACCGTGGCCACCGCCGAGATCATGTGTACTGCCAGGGAGATAGGCCGCTGATCGACTCACGCGCCGTCATCGATCCGGATGCCCAGCTCGCGGAGGATGTCTCCGTCGGGCCTTTTTCGGTCATCGGTCCCGGTGTGGAGATCGGATCGGGCACGGTGGTCGGACCCCATGTGGTGATCAAAGGTCCCACACGAATCGGTCGTGACAACCGGATCTATCAGTTCGCCTCCGTCGGGGAGGATCCCCAGGACAAGAAATACGCCGGTGAGCCGACCCGTCTGGAGATCGGGGATCGCAACGTGATCCGCGAGTTCACGACCCTGCACCGGGGCACCGTCCAGGATCAGAGCGTGACCCGTATCGGCAATGACAACCTCCTAATGGCCTATATCCACATCGCCCATGACTGTGTCCTGGGCGACCATGTGATTATGGCCAACGCGGCCTCCCTGGGGGGGCATGTGCAGATCCAGGATCATGCGATCCTCGGAGGGTTCAGCAAGGTCCATCAGTTCTGCCGGATCGGCGCCCACAGCTTCTCCGGCATGGGTGCCGCGATCAACATGGATCTGCCGCCCTATGTCATGGTGGCGGGCCAGCCGACCAAACCCCACGGTATCAACCGGGAGGGTCTGAGTCGCAGGGGCTTCAGCAAGGAGGCGATTCAGCAGATCAAGCGGGCCTACAAAGTGCTCTATCAGTCCGGCCGTCGCCTCGAGGAGGCTCGGGACGTGATCGAGGGGATGCTCGATGAGACACCTGAGCTGAGCCTGATGACCGAGTTTCTCTCCCACAGCGGACGGGGCATTTTGCGCTGATCCCTCTAATGGACTGCCTCAGGGTATCCCGCCACTCATTCCTTCTTCGAAACCCCAGCGGCTATCGTATTACGGTCGGTCTGGTTCCTCTCACAGACCGGGCATTACGGACGTCGGCTTTATACCCGGACTTGATGCGGGTGTGACGCACGGTATCCGGGAATATCAATCATGCGCATCGGATTAATCGTCAACGAGGTTTCCGGCGATCAACTGGCCAGCGCGCTGATTCAGGCGTTGCGTGAGCGGGTTCCAGATATCGAGTTCGAGGGCATGACCGGACCCCTGATGGAGGCCGCCGGCTGCAAGTCACTGGCGAGAATGGATCCGGTGATGGGGCTGATCGAGGTTCTGGGACACCTGCCCGGGCTGTTGAAAACCCGCCACCGGTTGATCGCTTATTTTCTGCAAAATCCTCCAGACCTGGTACTTGGCGTGGACGCCCCGGATTTCAATCTGGCATTGGAAACCCGCTTGAAGACTGCCGGCATCAAGACCGCGCACTTCGTCAGTCCAACCGTTTGGGCCTGGCGCCAAGGACGGGTCAAAGGACTGCGTGATGCCGTCGACCTGATGCTCTGCATCTTCGATTTTGAGGTCCCCTTTTTGTCGGCAAACGGTGTGCCGGCCGTCTACGTCGGTCACCCCATGGCGGACCAGATTCCCTTGCAGCCTTTGGATACCGGAACGGTTCGAAAAACACTCGGACTGGACGAGCAGGCTCCCGTGGTGGCCCTGCTGCCGGGCAGCCGCATGAGCGAGGTGAGCCGACTCGGCGAGATCTTCGCCCGCACCGCGGCCTGGCTGAAAAGCCGTCGGCCGGGAGTTCAATTCGTGGCGCCCATGGTCAACGAGGCGGTACGCCAGCATTTTCAGCAGCAATGGCAGGAGGCCAAGCCCGGTTGCGACGTACTGCTGCTGGAGGGCAGGGCGCGGGAGGCGATGGCGGCCGCCGATGTGGTCCTGGTGGCTTCGGGTACGGCGACCCTGGAAACCCTGCTGATGAAAAAGCCCATGGTCGTGGGCTACCGCCTGGCGCCATTGACGGCCTGGATCATCCAACGCTTCAAGCTGTTGAAAACGCCCTATGTGGCGATTGCCAATCTGTTGTCTGAGCAACCCCTGGCGCCGGAACTGCTTCAGCAGGAGTGTCGGGTCGAGCGCCTAGGCCCGGCGTTGTTGGAACTGCTGGATGACCCCGATAGGCGCGCGGCGATCGCTCAACACTACCAGGCGATCCATCAGGGCTTGCGCAGGGACTCTGCGGCTCAGGCGGCTGAGGCTATTCTGCACTGCCTGGGTCATGGGAGATCCCCTCAATGATCGCTCTAATGGGGCGGGCCGGTTCTTGATTTGTCATCTCCGTCAGCCTTGATGAATCTGGCTTCAGACATTGGGTAATGTTTTTCAAGTATTGAGTGGTGGTGTGAGCTGCGCTCATGGGTTTAGCAATTCCCCCTCTCCCTGTCCCTCTCCCGCAAGGGGAGAGGGGACGCAATGAAGAGATGTAGGAGCAAACGGGCAGTTTGAATTCTTAAACTGATCTAAGCGACTGTGTAGCCCGGGTGCAGCAACGCGTAACCCGGGAAGGGTCGAAGCTCGAACCCCGGATTACGCTGCGCCACATCCGGGCGACAGACTCATGGTCGGTGACGCGGTGGTGTGTTGGTCCCCCTCTCCCTGTCCCTCTCCCGCAAGGGGAGAGGGACTCAATGAACAGATGTAGGAGCAAAGGGCAGCTTGAATTCTCAAACGGATCTAAGCGATCGTGTAGCCCGATGTAATGGTCTCCTCCCCTCTCACGAACGGCGTCGTAATGCGCCATGATTGAAGTTGCGGTCAATCAAAATGAGAAG
>JBEVVH010000022.1:0-27347 GCA_040507245.1 Candidatus Thiodiazotropha sp. | reverse complement strand
GGTGGCTACAGCGGCGTTTTGATGCCTTGCTGCAGGCAGGCACGCTTCGGCTGAACATGGCATATTTAGGTGCCGGGTTAATAATAGACCCTAATACAACTGATCGAAAAACCGGCATATACTATGATGAATTGCCGGTTCGATTCTGCGACTGGTTGCCACCACCCAGCAGTTCCGAACCGCTGCCGGGCGCTCCATGCGCCGGCGACTCAACAACCCAGTGAACGAGTGATTATGAGCATACCCGAACAGCTACCCGCGAATGACGAATCCCTGAATACGGAACAGGAGATTCCTGAGTTCGATTTGAACGATCCGGCCCTCTATCTGAACCGGGAACTCACCTGGCTTGCGTTCAATCGTCGCGTACTGGGCGAAGCCGAACGAACGGAAAACCCTATCCTTGAGCGAGTAAAGTTCCTCGCCATCGTCAGCAGCAACATGGACGAGTTTTTCATGAAGCGGATTGGCGGCCTCAAGCAGCAGGTCGCCGCAGGCATCCACACCTCCACCGTTGACGGGCGCACTCCCACGCAGCAACTCAGCGAGTGTCAGGAGGCCACCCGCGAGATGATCCAAATTCAGCACCAGATCTACGGTGAGCTGATGCTGGAACTGGCCGAACAGGGGATTGTGATCACCGAATTCCGTTCCCTGGAAACAGACCAGCAATCCGCACTGAGGGAGCATTTCCAGGAAAACATCTTTCCCATGCTGACCCCTCTGGCTATGGATCCCAGCCATCCCTTTCCGTTTATCTCCAACCAGACCCTGAATCTACTCGTTACCCTGAGATTTCCAGGCGGTCATGACCTGCACATGGCACGTGTGAAAGTACCGGTCAGTCAGGAGGTGTCCAGCCGTCTGATACAGGTCGGTGACACTCATACCTTCGTGACACTTGATGACCTGGTCGCCAATAATCTGGATATGCTGTTTCCTGGCATGGAGATCGAATCCTGCGACCTGTTCCGGGTTACCCGGAATGCAAATGTGGAACTCGATCAGGAGACCGCCAATGATCTTCTCGAGAAGATCGAATCCGAACTCAGGGAACGCCACTTCGCGCCAATTGTACGCCTGGAAATCTCCAATGGGATGAACCCCGTACACCGGGGCATGCTGGCCGCCGAACTCGGACTGGATGAAGAGCAGGACGTCTACAGCGTGGAAAGCATGATGGCGATGCGTGACCTGTTTGAACTCACCCGGTTGAATTTTCCGGAATTTAAGGATCCACCGCATCATCCGGTGGACCATCCGCAACTGGCCCATGACCGGCGCAACATCTTTCACATCCTGCGGGACCACGGCGCCCTGCTGTTACAACACCCCTATGAGTCTTTCAGCACCACCGTGGAGCGGTTCCTGCGCACTGCGGCGGAAGACCCCAAGGTGCTGGCCATCAAGATGACCCTCTACCGCACTTCCGCGGACGGCAACATTCTCGACTCCCTGATCAAGGCCGCGCGTAACGGCAAGCAGGTCGCGGTACTGGTGGAACTGAAAGCCCGTTTCGATGAAGCGGCCAACATCCGCTGGGCACGGCGCCTTGAACAGGCGGGCATCCACGTAACCTACGGGGTGGTCGGACTGAAGACCCACAGCAAGCTGATCATGGTGATCCGCAAAGACTACTCCCAGTTGCGCCGTTACTACCACATCGGTACCGGTAACTACCACGCCGGAACGGCCCGTCTCTATACCGACCTGGGAGTGCTCGGCTGTGAAGAAGAGATCGGCAAGGATCTGACCGAACTGTTCAACTACCTGACCGGTTATTCACCGCCCCCGAGCTATCGCAAGATTCTCGCGGCGCCCTATACCCTGAAGCAGTCCCTGCTGAATAAAATCGAGCGGGAGATCAAGCTCCATCAGGATGGTTCACCCGGACATATCCAGTTGAAAATGAACGCCCTGGAGGATCCGGATATCGTCAAGGGTCTGTATAAAGCAACCCAGGTCGGGGTCAAAGTCGATCTGATTGTACGGGACACCTGCCGTTTTCGCCCCGGAATCAAGGGTCTCAGTGAAACCGGCAGTGTCGTCAGCATCGTCGGGCGCTTTCTTGAACATGCCCGAATCACCTATTTCCACAACGCTGGGGATGAGGAATATTTTATTGGATCCGCAGACCTGATGCAGAGAAACCTCATGCACCGGGTCGAGGTGCTGGTGCCTGTGGAGTCCCCTGCCCTGCGTCAGGAGCTGCGTCTGATACTCGATGTACAACTCAGCGACAAGCTCAACGCTTGGGATATGCAATCGGATGGCACTTACATCCGCAGGGTACCTCAGGAAGACGATAAATCGATGAACTGTCAGGAGACCCTGATCGGTGTCGCGGAGAGACGTCTGGAGGCCGCGAAAAAACATCGTGAAAAACGGATGCGTGAGAAACTCATGACTCACTTTAGGCATCGCGTACGTAATCAGCCGCAAAACCAGTAGCTGCGACCCATTCACGACCTGAAGGGTACGAATTGTAATCCGTATGAGAGATGTACCGTTGTGAATTTTCGATCCACGGTATGGGAATGTAACCCCTCGGGTTGACGAACAGGCCAAATCAGGTCGAATACCTGCTGACTCAGATATGCGTTCCCACGCTGAGCGTGGGAACGAGATTAGCGGGCTGTTGGAATTCACTCAGACGAGTAAGAGACAAGGCGAAATCCTGCGAAAAAGCACAGTCTACTGGAGAAAATGAGCATTTTAAGGCTGTTTTCAACGCAGGACCGTACCGTCCGCGTAGCGTTTCAACAACCTCTGCTAACGGGTTCTAATCGGCCAGCAAATCACCGGACTGACTCTCCTCATCCGATTCAGTGCGGCACAGAATGACCTGGTGGATTCGACGGCTGGAGGCGTCCTCAACCCGAACCTGAAGCCCATCGAGCTCAAAGCGTTCATCCTTGGCCGGTATCCGCTCGGTGTGTTCCAGCAACCAGCGATTGATGGTATCGGTTGGCTTGCCGGGAATATCGATATCGAAATACTCCTCAACGATACGCAATTCCGCAGTGCCGTCCACCAGGATCTGGCCATTGCCCAGAACCATCAGTTCATCCGGTTTCTCATCGCTTTCGTCATAGATCTCACCCACCAGTTCCTCGAGCATGTCCTCGAGGGTGATGACCCCCACCATGGCGCCGTGCTCATCAACCACAACGGCGAGATGTATGCTCTTGTTTTTGAGCGTCCTGATGAGTTCATCAATAGGGGTATTGGATGAGGTGAACAGTGGCTCCTGGGCCAGTTCAGCAATCGTCTTGTCCAACTGGCCTTTGGCAATGATGCTAATCAGATCTCTGAGGATCACCACTCCGTGGATCTCATCCGGGTCCTCGCTGTAGACCGGTATTCGCGAATAACCTTCAGTGAGGATATCAGGCAGTGCCTCGCGCAACAGGCGTCGACCGTCCAGGCGGAAAACCTGCCGTCTGGGTGTCATCACATCTTCAGCTTTGAGATCGTTGAAGTTGAAGATGCGCTCAATCATTTCGCGCTCACGGGTATCGATGACACCCTCTTCCTCTCCATGCTCGATCAGCGTGATCACCTCGGATTCCGTCACCAGAGGATCGTCCATGGCCTTGGTGGAGGACTGAACCCAGTTGGTGATCTGTAAAAAAACCCAGACCAGAGGATAGATCAAGCGCATGAAACCATAGATCACAGGAGACATGGCCAGTGATATGCGTTCCGAGAAACGGGTTGCCAGGCTCTTCGGGGTGATCTCGCCAAACACCAGGATCAGGATCGTCAGAACACCCACCGCAATACCCGGCCCACTATGGCCGAAGTGCTCGGTAGCAATGACCGTAGCCATGGCGGAAGCCGCGATATTCACCACGTTATTGCCGATCAGGATGGTGATCAGCATGCGACTGGGATCTTTCTTCAGGAGATACAACGCATGGGCACCGCTTCTTCCTTCCTTGTACAGCGATTCCGCTCGCGCCATTGAGAGCGAGACCAGGGCAGTCTCCGAGCCGGAAAAAACGCCTGACAGCACCAGAAGTACTATCAAAATAAGATAACTTTCCACGAAAAATATTGAATATAACGCCGGTAATGGCCCAGTTGTGATTATCACCATTGGGGCTGAGAATCACAAGCAATCCCGTGAATTTTCTACCGCCGCAAGGTCACCACCGGACGAATAAATAGCCGCTCAAGGGTGGAATTACCATTTTTATATCAATAATTTATAATGCACATCAAGAATCTGGCGCAGCAACAGGAGATGAACAGCATTCTGATAAGGGAATAGGGTTAATCGATCAGGCTGTTGGAATTCGCATTAAAATGCGCAATTATCTGCTCGTTCCCATGCTCCGCGCGGGAATGAACAATCATCGAATTCTCTCTCCAATTGCTTGGTTTGCCTAGCCGATCGATCTCACTACGAAGGACACGAAGGATCGATTCAAGCGTTCATCCAATTTCATCCTTCGTGTGCTTCGTGTATTTCATGGTAAAAAAGTACAGTGCTATAGAGAGTCCGTTTTGTCCGTTGGACCGGGATTTCAGTCCGCAAGAATTGGACAACTGTTCCAGGATTGTTCATACGATATAGAATCAATTCAGGACTATACACTAAAATACGCAGCGCTCTGGTGTAGAGTCCTATACTGCCGTAGTAAACCGGAAGCCACAAATTTCAGAAAACAGCGCGCGGTTCGCAAGCAATGGCACCCCCTTGTTAGGGGCTGTTAACACCAAGAACCGCAAAGCAGGGGAAATTGGGACTTCACTTCGAGCTCGCCGGGAAGACGCCTTGCGCTGACTCACCATAGTTGACCTGACAGGATACGAGATGCGAACCCGAATTCTCATCGTTGAAGACGAAGCGGAGATTCGCGAGATGATTCGATTTGTCCTACAGCCGAAAGGTTTTACCATCGATGAAGCGGATAACGCATTGGACGCGCGCAAACTGCTGGGTCAGCACAGCTACGATCTGATCCTGATGGATTGGATGTTGCCGGGTCGCTCAGGACTCGATTTGACCCGGGAATTGAAACATAATGCCCCCCGCTCCACCCCGATCATCCTGCTCACGGCAAAGTCTGATGAGGCGGACAAGGTCCAAGGCCTGGACAGTGGTGCGGATGATTACATCACCAAGCCATTCTCACCCAAGGAACTGGTTGCACGTATCAATGCGGTCATCCGGCGTTCCTCGGATGAGGAAACACAGCAGATACTTGAGTGTCAGGGACTGATGCTGGACCATGCAAAACATCGGGTATTGATAGGAGAGACAACGGTTTCCCTGTCACCTGCCGAGTACCGGTTACTGCATTTTTTCATGACTCATCCAGAACGCGCATACAACCGTTCGCAGATCCTCGATCATGTCTGGGGTCGGGATGTGTACGTGGATGAACGCACCGTGGATGTGCACATCCGTCGCCTGAGAAAAATCCTCACACCGAGCGGACATGACCAACTCATCCAGACCGTTCGCGGCACAGGATACCGATTTTCTCCATTGCCTAATCGATAGACATCGCAGCCGCCCGTGAAACACTACCTGACCATCGAACTCAGCCAATTGACTGGTGCACTGCTGATCTTTGCACCCGTTGGTTATCTGATGGGTCAGATTCCCCTGATGATGATGCTGGCGTTCACCGCCTACCTGACCAAGCATGCCTATTATCTTGTCAGACTGGCGCGCATCATTCAGCAAGGTTCCCCCATAACGCCTCCCTATCCCGTGGATGTCTGGGGCATCATCTACCGGGAACTGTCACATCACCGCTCCCGCAGTCGCAAACGCAAGCGGACCCTGAACCGGTTTGCTTCGCGTTTTCGCAAGGTCACCACTTCGATACCGGATGGCCTGATCCTGCTGGATAAATCCGGGGGTGTGGAATGGGCCAATCCGGCCGCTAACAAACTGCTCAACATCAGCTGGCCGAGGGGTGAACATATCCGTTTGTCAGATCGCATCCCTCACGCAGAACTCACGGAATATCTGAAAACACCTGACTACAATCAGCCCCTGGACTTTCCCTCACCCAGCAATAAGGCAATCATTCTGTCCCTGCGGGTAATGCGATTCGGCGGCAAGAAAGCACAGCGTCTGGTGGTGATCCGGGATATTACGGACGTTTACAAATTCAACCAGACCCGACGAGATTTCGTCTCCAATGTGTCCCATGAGCTGCGCACCCCTCTGACCGTGATCACGGGTTTTCTGGAAAACCTCGGGGAGAACGAGACACTACCCTTCCAGAAGCGGCCTTTCGAACTGATGATTCAACAGGCCGAGCGTATGAACAGCATTATCAATGATCTGCTGGCTCTTTCCCGGCTGGAAATGGGAGACGCACCCTCCTCGGAGAAGCCCGTCGCCGTACCCGACCTGTTACGCCGAATATTCGACCAGGCACGTCTGTTGGCCGATCAGAAAGGCGGCTACAGTCTGGAACTGTACGCGGACGAGAATTTGTGGCTATTGGGAGAGGAAAACGAGTTGACGAGTGCCTTTTCCAACCTGATTTTCAATGCCATTGTACACACCCCTCCGAATACCCGAATCCGTGTGGATTGGCGAATGGAGGAAGGACGTGCACGCCTCACTGTGACGGACAACGGTCCCGGGATCGAAGAGAAACATATTCCCCGACTCACAGAGCGATTTTATCGTGTGGACAAGGCCCGCTCCCGGCAATCGGGCGGGACAGGTTTGGGACTGGCCATCGTGAAGCATATTATCAGCCGCCACGACGGTGAGTTGCAGATCGTCAGTCAAGCGGGAGAAGGCAGCGAGTTTACCTGCATCTTCCCCGAAGAACTGATTCTGGATAAGACTGCGTGATACGTAATCCTTACTTCAAACTTCGTCGGTGGCCTCTTCCTGAGCCTCTTCCGGTAAATCGTCAAAGCCCATGTTGACCCGATCGCGCAATTCCTTGCCCGGTTTAAAGTGCGGTACGTATTTTCCAGACAAGGCCACGGTCTTACCGGTTTTGGGATTGCGGCCCATTCTCGGCGGACGGTAATGCAGGGCAAAACTGCCGAAACCACGAATCTCAATCCGTTCACCGGAAGCCAACGATTGACTCATGTGTTCAATCATACATTTGACGGCCAGTTCCACATCGCGATAGGCAAGATGGCTCTGCTCCTTGGCAATAATCTCAATCAATTCAGATTTTGTCATTCTTGTCAGCTCTCCAATTCGCCGTTGCTATGTCCCGGCTGCCTGATCAATCAGTTCCTTTGATAACCGGCATGGACAGACCATGGTCTGTCCATGCGGCTAACCACGGGTTGCACGAGTCGTGCAAACCCTCGTTCCGATATTAGGTTACCCGTGAGTAACCCAGGACATCAGTCGCCTTGATTGTCCATCTGCTCTTTCAAAAGGTCACCCAGGGTCGGCGCACTGGTGGCGGCATCCCGAGCATAACCTTTGATAGCAGCGGCTTCCTCATCGGCATCCTTGGCCTTGATAGATAGGGAGATGGTGCGGTTCTTGCGATCGACGCCAACAAATTTGGCTTCGATATCATCACCTTCCTTGAGCATGCTGCGTGCGTCTTCCACCCGATCACGGGACAGTTCGGAAGCGCGCAGATAACCTTCCACTCCATCAGCCAGGGCCACCACAGCACCCTTGGCATCGACCTCGGCAACCGTACCCTTGACGAAGCTGCCTTTCTCATTGGCTGCCACGAACAGGGAGAACGGGTCCTGAGCCAGCTGTTTGATACCGAGGGAGATACGCTCACGCTCGGGATCCACAGACAGGACAACCGTTTCGACCTCATCACCTTTCTTGAAGTTGCGGATCGCATCTTCACCCTCGTCATCCCAGGAGATGTCAGAGAGGTGGATCAGACCGTCAATGCCGCCATCCAGACCGATAAAGATACCGAAGTCAGTGATCGACTTGATGTTACCGCTGACGTGATCGCCTTTCTTGTGGGTGGTCGAGAACTCTTCCCAGGGGTTGGCTTTGCACTGCTTGATGCCGAGAGAAACGCGACGACGCTCCTCATCGATATCCAGCACCATGACTTCAACCTCATCACCCAGGGAGACCACCTTGGAGGGGTGAACGTTCTTGTTGGTCCAATCCATTTCGGATACGTGAACCAGACCTTCGACGCCCTCTTCGATCTCCACGAAGCAGCCGTAATCGGCAATGTTGGTCACCTTGCCGAACAGGCGAGTGCCTTCCGGATAGCGACGTGCCAATGCAACCCAGGGATCGTCGCCCATCTGTTTCAGACCGAGGGACACGCGGTTCCGATCACGGTCGAACTTGAGGATCTTGACCTGAATCTCATCGCCGATCTCAACCACTTCGGAAGGATGCTTGACGCGTTTCCAGGCCATGTCGGTGATGTGCAGCAAACCATCGATGCCGCCCAGATCGACAAAGGCGCCGTAGTCGGTGAGATTCTTGACCACACCGGTGACTTCCTGGCCTTCCTGCAGGTTCTCCAGAAGTTTCTCGCGCTCTTCGCTGTACTCCTGCTCCACCACGGCGCGGCGGGAGACCACCACGTTATTGCGGTGGCGATCGAGTTTGATCACCTTGAATTCGAGATCCTTGCCTTCCAGGTAGGCGGTGTCGCGTACCGGACGCACATCCACCAGGGAACCCGGCAGAAACGCGCGAATATCGTTGAGTTCGACGGTAAAACCGCCTTTGACCTTGCCGTTGATACGACCGATAACGGTCTCTTCGGCTTCGTGTGCCTTTTCAAGCACTTTCCAGGCCTGGTCACGCTTGGCCTTTTCACGAGAGAGCCGGGTGGCGCCAAAACCGTCTTCGACGGCATCCAGTGCGACTTCCACCTGATCGCCCACCTCAACCTCGATTTCACCGTTTTGGTTGAGGAACTGTACGCGTGGAATAACGCCTTCGGATTTCAGGCCCGCATTGACAATAACGGCTTCAGACGTGATATCCAGAACGGTACCAATGATGATCGCGCCATTGCGAAGCTGGGTGTTAGAGAGGCTCTCTTCAAATAATTCTGCAAAACTTTCGGTCATGGGAATGGATTTCCTGCAACACTCGGTTGCACAGGTGGAACAGATCGGAAGTGATTGCGCCACCAGGTTGTTTAGGGTTAAAAACAAAGCCGGGAATGTCCCGGCCGCCAATCTACATTTCCTACATCAGGGAAACAGGACGGGTCAGTGCGGCAGCTCCGGCAGCGTGGCACGGATCTTCTGCATCACCTGTAGGAAGACTTCGTCGGCATCAATGCCGGTCGAGTCCAACCGCATGGCCGATTCAGCCGCCACGAGGGGTGCTGCAGCCCGGTTACTGTCACGCTCGTCACGTGCCCTGATCTCTTCAGTAAGATCGGCGAGATTAACACTCAACCCCTTTTGTTTCAACTGTTTATAGCGCCTCAAAGCGCGCTCTTCCGCACTTGCGGTCAAAAAAATCTTGACCTCCGCACCAGGAAAAACCACGGTCCCCATGTCCCGTCCATCCGCCACAAGCCCCGGCATCCGGGCATAATCCCTTTGCCAGGCAAGCAGCGCCTGGCGAACCTGGGGAATTGCTGCCACCTGTGAGGCGTGATTTCCCGCAGTTTCCGTACGGATATCGAGACTGATGTCCTCTCCGTCCAGATAGACCTTGCCCTGCTCAAACACGACCGGGAGATTCAGAGCTTTTTCGACGATTTTGTCGACATCTTCGAGCTCAATACCCCCACGATGCACAGCATATCCAAGTACTCGATAGATCGCGCCACTGTCCAGCAGTCGCCAACCGAGGGTTTTCGCCACCCGTTCCGCCAGAGTCCCCTTACCCGACCCGGAGGGGCCATCGATGGTGATTACCGGAACCTGGCTCATTGGGCACCGTCCTCCTCGATACTCAAACCTGTCTCGATTGCCAGATCGACAAACCCGGGGAAAGAGGTGTTCACATTAGCCACGTCAGCGATGCTGATCTCACCTTTTGCCCGCAGGGCAGCCATGGCGAACGACATGGCGATACGGTGATCACCATGGCTCTCGACCGAACCCGCACCGATCGCACCACCCTGGATCGTGATTCCGTCCTGGGTGGGCTCTGCCTCAATACCCAGGGCGGTCAGGCCATCCGCCATCACCTGTATCCGGTCGCTCTCTTTGACCCGCAGCTCTTCCGCACCGCGCAGCCGGGTTTCACCTTCGGCACAGGCCGCCGCCACAAACAGGGCGGGAAACTCATCGATCGCCAGGGGCACCAGTTCCACGGGGATTTCAATGCCATGCAGACGACTTGAACGGACCTGGATGTCAGCCACGGGCTCCCCGCCCACGACCCGCTGGTTCATCAGGGTGATATCCGCACCCATGAGTTTGAGGATGGTAATCACACCATCCCGTGTGGGATTGACCCCTACATGCTCAAGCAGCAACTCGGAACCCTCAGAGATACAGGCTCCAACCAGGAAAAAGGTTGCCGAGGAGATATCCGCCGGAACGTCGATCGCGCAGCCCTGAAGGGTGCCGCCACCTTTGACACAGATGGTGTCCTCCTGGCGCTGCACCTCGTAACCGAAACCCTGCAACATCCTTTCCGTGTGGTCACGGGTGGGTGCCGGTTCGGTGACACAGGTTTCGCCCTGGGCATACAAACCGGCCAGAAGGATTGCGGCTTTGACCTGTGCGCTGGCCATCGGCAGGGTGTAGTGAATGCCTTGCAGCGTATGCCCCGGAGCAATCGTCAGCGGCGCCCGACCACCCTCCCGGGAATCGATCACTGCACCCATCTGACTCAAGGGGTCGATGACCCGTCCCATGGGCCGGGATGAGAGGGAGACATCACCGGTCAGGGTGACTGCGATACCGCTGCCTGCGAGCAGGCCACTGAGCAGACGCATGGAGGTTCCGGAGTTGCCCAGATCCAGCGCTTGAGCGGGGGCGCGCAGACCGTGCATGCCGACCCCCTGGATCCTGACCTGTCCTGAAGTCGGGCCCTCGATGCTCACACCCATGCTGCGAAACGCATTCAGCGTCGCGAGACTGTCCTCACCCTCAAGAAACCCGTTCACCCGGGTCTCACCCTGTGCCAGGGAACCGAGCATGATGGATCGGTGGGAAATCGATTTATCTCCCGGCACCCGGATCCGGCCAGTGAGTTTTCCTCCCGGTTGAACCCGGTAGTAACGTTTCGATGGATGCTGCAAAATCGTGATCTCTGGTTGTTTTTGCTGGCACGGTTACCGCGCGGGATCAACCCGGTTCGCGGATTCCGTCAATGTATCTATCCCGAGCCTGCTTGGCCGAGCTGAACAACTTCAGCAGACCTTCGCTGTCACCCTGTTCCAGCAGGCGGGCAAGCTCATGCAGATCATCCGCAAAACGGGTCAACATACTGCCCAGCGCCTCCTGGTTGGCGAGACAGATGTCCCGCCACATCACCGGGTTACTCGAGGCAATCCGGGTAAAATCCCGGAACCCGCCTGCGGCGAAGCGGAAGATCTCGTCGTTTTCCTTCATGCGCGAGAGGCTGTCCACCAGACTGTAAGCCAACATGTGAGGCAGATGACTGGTGGCCGCGAGCACCTCGTCGTGGTACTCCACACTCATGCAGGCAACTTCAGCCCCACACTGTTTCCACAGCGCTTCGACACGTTGCAGGGCCTGCGGATCTGTTTCATCGGTGGGGGTCAGGATCACCCTGCGATTCCGGTAGAGGGTGGCAAACGCCGCTTCCACGCCACTGAGCTCGGTTCCGGCAATCGGGTGTCCCGGTACGAAAAAATCCGGAACCTTGCCAAACACGGCGCGCACATCCCGGATCACGCTGCCCTTGACGCTGCCCGCATCCGTGACCACTGCATTGGGCGCCAGATACTCATGAATGGATTCGAGGGTCGCACGCATGGCGCCCAGGGGTACTGCCAGCAACACCATGTCCGCACCGCGCACCGCCTGCGCGGCATCATGGGTGTAGTGATCGATGACCCCGAGTTGCTGGGCCTTTTGCAGATTGGCCTCGCCGCGTCCGCAGCCCACCACCTCCCGCACCATGCCCTCTTCCCGGAGCGCCATGGCCACGGAACCACCGATCAGACCAACGCCAATGACCGCGAGTTTCTCGATCATCGTCCGAGCACCTCACGCAGGGCCGTCAGGAAGCGGGCATTTTCCGTTTCGAGTCCGATGGAAACGCGCAGATGATTTGGCAGACCATAGCCTGCAATCGGCCGGGTGATGACGCCCCTCTTCAGCAATGCCCGATCCACTTCGATGGCGTTGCGCTGCAGGTTCAGGGTGAGAAAATTGCCTACCGAGGGAATGAACTCCACCTCCAGCGCCTTGAGCCCATCCCCCAGCTGCTGCATGCCGGCGCGGTTAACCGCCACGCAACGTTCCAGGAACTGCGGATCATCGAGGGCCGCAAGCGCGGCGCTTTGCGCCAGCAGATTCACATTGAAGGGCTGGCGCACCCGGTTGAGCAGATCGGCGACAACCGGGTGTGACAAGGCATAACCGACCCGCAGACCGGCGAGTCCATAGGCCTTGGAAAAGGTCCGGGTCACGACCAGGTTGGGAAATTCTGTCAGCCACTGGGTGGCGTCAGGATAATCGGCCTCTTCGACATATTCGAAATAGGCCTCATCGATCACCACAATGACATCCGTGGGAACCCGGGTGAGAAAATCATGCAGGGGTTCCCGGAGTAGCCAGGTACCGGTGGGGTTGTTCGGATTGGCGATCCAGATCACCCGGGTTTGCGGTGTGATGCGTGCCTGCAGAGCCTCGAGATCATGTCCGTAGTCGCGCGCGGGGGCGCTGACCAGGCTTGCCCCGACCGCCTGGCTGCTCAATGGATAGACCGCGAACGCATATTCAGAAAACAGGGATTCGTCACCCGGACGGAGAAATACCCGGGCCAGCATGTCCAGCACATCGTTGGAACCATTACCCAGGGTGACGGCATCCGCACCGGTGCCGTGCATTTCCGCCAGGTGGTGGCGCAGCCGGAAGCCGCTGCCATCCGGATAGCGTGCCACACCCCGGGCGCCGTCTTCGAGTACCTGGATGACTTTCGGGCTCACACCCAATGGGTTCTCGTTCGAAGCCAGCTTTATGGAGTCGCGTATACCCAGTTCCCGTTCAAGTTCCTCAATCGGTTTACCCGGTACATAGGGCTGCAGCGCCTTGATGCTCGGCAGGGCATGTTCGAGAAAGGGAAACTCGGAGTGACTCATCAGAGCACCGCTTTGGGATAGGAGCCGAGCACCTTGAACTGGGTCGCCGCCTGTTCGATCTTGCGCAGTGCCTGGGAGAGTTCGGAATCCTCCCGGTGGCCTTCCACATCGACGAAAAAGACGTAGTCCCAGCGACCACGCCGCGAAGGCCTCGACTCAATCCGGGTCATACTGATTCCGTACTCAGCAAAGGGGGTCAACATGGCATGCAAACCGCCCGACTGATTATGTGTGGAAAAAAGCAGACTGGTCTTATCCGAACCACTCGGTGGCACATCCTGCTTGCCGATGACCAGGAAACGGGTGGTGTTCCCCGGCTCATCCTCGATGTTCGAGGCCAAACGCTGGAGTTGATAGATCTCACCGGCCGCCTCTCCGGCGATGGCTGCGACGCCCGTCTCCTCCGCGGCCAGCCGGGCCGCCTCCGCGTTGCTGCCCACCGGCACCCGCTCAACATGGGGCAGATGGCGATCGAGCCAACCCCGGCACTGGGCCAGGGACTGGGCGTGGGAGTAGACCTTCAGCACCTGATCGAGCCGCGCCTCACGGCTCAGCAACTGGTGATTGATGCGCAGCGACACCTCACCGCAGATCTTAAGCGGGGAGTTGATAAAGCTGTCCAGAGTATGGCTGATGACACCTTCCGTGGAATTCTCCACCGGCACCACGCCATATTGGCAGGCACCCGCTTCCACATCTCGAAAGATGTCCCCGATGGAGTTCATCGATTGGGTCAGTACCGAATGTCCGAAATGCTTCAGCGCGGCGGCCTGGGTAAAGGTGCCATCCGGACCGAGAAATGCCACTTTGAGGGGTTGTTCCAGCGCCAGGCAAGCGGACATGATCTCGCGAAACAGGCGTGCGATCTCCTCCCCGTCCAGGGGACCCTGGTTACGCTCTTTGACCCGCCGTAACACCTCGGCCTCCCGTTCCGGCCGATAGAACTCAGCCTCCGGATTGGCCTTGAGTTTGATGCGCGCCACCTCCTGTGCCGCCTGGGCCCGCTCGTTGAGCAGGGTCTGCAGTTGCGCATCGATCCGGTCGATACTCTCGCGAATGCTTTTCAGCTTGTCGTCATCATTCATGATTGGACTCTGGACCCTTGGTCACCCCGAGGATAAACGCCACATGCCCATGCACGACCGGCGATTAGAATCATGCACTTTCCGACAGGGTGCGCACCGACAGAACCCCATCGATGGACGCCAGGGTGTCGAGCAGCTTCTGGCCAGGCATCTGATCCACATCCAGCAGGGTCACCGCCACGTTCTCCCGGGACTTGTTCAGCATGTCCAGTATGTTCAGGCCCTCAGCAGCCAGATCGGTGGAGATCTGGCCCACCATGTTGGGCACGTTGTTATTCACAACCGCAATACGAAAACCACCGTTACGCGGCAGATTGATGGTTGGAAAATTCACCGAATTGGTGATGTTGCCATTCTCCAGGTAATCGCGGATCTGTTCCGAGACCATAATGGCGCAGTTGTCTTCCGCCTCTTTGGTGGAGGCACCCAGATGCGGCAGGGTGATTACCCGTGGATGATCCTTGAGCAGGTTGCTGGGAAAGTCACACACGTAGGCATAGAGATGACCACTCTCCAGGGACGCGACTGCGGCCTCGTCGTCGATGATACCGTTGCGGGCAAAGTTCAACAGCACGGAGCCGGGTTTCATGAGTTTCAGGCGATCCGCGTTGATCATGTTACTGGTGGCGTCCGTCAACGGCACATGGAAGGTCACGAAATCGGACTTTGACAACAGGTCGTCCACACTGAGTGCCTGCTGCACCTCGGATGCCAGCTTCCAGGCGCTCTGTACGGTGATGGTCGGATCGTAACCGATGACCTTCATCCCCAGTGCCCGGCAGGCGTTCGCCACCTTGACCCCGATGGCGCCCAGACCGATGACACCCATGGTGCGACCCGGCAGTTCAAAGCCGACAAACGCCTTTTTACCCGACTCCACCTGTTTGGAGATCTCCGCATCCTGGCCTTCCAGACCGGTCGCGAAACGCCATGCCTGTCCCAGGTTGCGCGCTGCCATCAGGGCGCCGGCCAGAACCAGCTCCTTGACCGCGTTTGCGTTGGCCCCGGGGGCGTTGAATACCGGGATCCCCTTGGCGGTCATCTGCTGCACCGGGATGTTGTTGACACCCGCACCGGCCCGACCAATCGCGCGAACCGACTTGGGTACCTCCATGTCATACATCTTGTAGGAACGCAGCAGGATCGCGTCCGGTTGACTGAGTTCGGATGCGACTTCGTATCGATCACGGGGCAGTCGATCCAGTCCAGCCACGGAAATATTGTTCAGGGTCAGTATCTTGTACATCTTGCTTCTCTGCTGGTTAGCAATCGCCGAGTGCAGCACCACACATGACGTCCGCCGTTGTTATTGAATCCGTCCGTCATGACCGGTCGACGCGGGCGCGTCGACCGGCACCACGGCTCTAGCCATTTACGCGCTCGAACTCGGCCATGAAGTCGATCAGGGCCTGCACGCCCGCTTCCGGCATGGCGTTATAGATACTTGCACGCATGCCACCCACGGAACGATGCCCCTTAAGGGTCTTCAAACCGGCCGCGCCGGCGCCTTCGAGGAACTTGGCATCCAGTGCCGCATCGGCCAGGGTAAAGGGTATATTCATCCAGGAACGGCTCTCGGGATCTACCGGATTGTTATAGAAATCCGAGGCATCGATGGCGCGATAGAGGGATTCCGCTTTGCGACGGTTGATCTCGGCCATACCCTCGAGGCCACCCTTGTCCTGCAACCACTTGAACACCAGCCCCGCCAGATACCAGCCATAGGTGGGTGGGGTGTTATACATGGAACCGCTGTCACTGTGGGTGGCGTACTTGAACATCGTCGGGGTTCCGTCGATGGCCTCACCGATCAGATCCTCGCGGATGATCACCAGGGTCAGACCGGCGGGTCCGATGTTTTTCTGTGCACCGGCATAGATCAAGCCGTAGCGGCTCACGTCCACCGGACGGGAAAGAATGGTGGAGGAGAAATCCGCCACCAGGGGCACCGCACCGGTATCGGGCACATAAGGGAACTCCACACCTTCGATGGTTTCATTCGGGGTGTAGTGCACGTAAGCGGCGTCGCCGCTGAGTTGCAGCTCTGATTGGGCCGGGGTACCGGTAAACTTGGAGGCCTCGGTGGTGGCGGCAATCTGCACATCCGCGAAGCGCTTCGCCTCACCGATGGCCTTTTTCGACCAGGAGCCGGTATTGATGTAGTCCACCTTGCGATTGGCGCGGGTCAGATTCATCGGGATCATACCGAACTGGCTGGATGCCCCGCCCTGCAGGAACAGCACCTTGTAGTTGTCCGGGATGGCCATCAGGCTGCGCAGGTCGGTCTCCGCCTGTGCAGCGATGGACATAAACTCCTTACCCCGGTGACTCATCTCCATCACCGACATGCCAGAGCCCTGCCAGTCCAGCATCTCCTCTTTGGCCTGTGACAGAACCTCTTCCGGCAACATCGCCGGACCGGCGCTAAAATTAAAGACTCGTGACATCTTGGTCCTCATTCAGTGTGTTTCAGACTTCGCCTGAATGGCGTGATTTCAATGTGATGCGGCGGTCCTGGGCGACCGTCCGGTCGTCAACTTTCTTCGCCTGAAGAATCCGTTTCGGATTCGCCTTCATCCTCCTCACCTTCCCCATCCAGGCTTTCAACCCGTTCGATGCCGATCAGCCGCTCCTGCTTATGCAGCCGGATCATGATCACACCCTGGGTGTTTCGGCCCATCTGGGAGATCTCGGTCACCCGGTTGCGCACCAAGGTACCGCCGTCGGAAATCATCATCACCTCGTCTTCCTCGGTGACCTGAACCGCGCCGACCACAGAACCGTTGCGATCCGAGGTCTGAATCGAGATCACCCCCTGCCCGCCCCGGCCGTGGACCGGATATTGATCGATCGGGGTGCGTTTGCCGAAACCGTTTTCCGTCACTGTCAGCACATCACCCTCTGAGGCGACGATCAGGGAAACCACCTGATGGCCGGACTCCAGACGAATACCGCGCACGCCACAGGCGGTGCGGCCCATGGGACGCACGTTGGCTTCCGCGAAGCGTACCGCCTTGCCGCTGCTGCTGAACAGCAGGATATCCTGCTCGCCGTCGGTGATATCAACCCCGACCAGCTTGTCCCCATCCCGCAGGTCCACCGCAATGATGCCATTCGCCCGAGGACGCGAGAAGGACTCCAACGAGGTCTTCTTCACCGTGCCGGAGCTGGTCGCCATGAACACGTAACGGTCTTCCTGATATTCCCGAACCGGCAGTATGGCGTTGATCTGCTCATCCTTTTCAAGGGGCAGCAGGTTGACAATCGGTTTGCCCCGGGCATTGCGCCCCGCCTGGGGCAGTTCATAGACCTTCAGCCAGTACACCTTGCCCATGTTGGAGAAGCACAGGATGGTGTCATGGGTGCTGGCGACAAACAGCTTGTCGACGAAATCCTCATCCTTGGTGGCGGTGGCCATCTTGCCCTTGCCGCCACGGCGCTGGGCCTGGTAGGTGCTGACCGGTTGAGCCTTCGCATAACCCGCATGGGACAGGGTGACCACCACGTCCTCTTCGGTGATCAGGTCCTCGAGGGTCAGATCCAGTCGGGTGTGGATGATCTCGGTGCGGCGTTCGTCGCCATACTGCTCTTTGATCTCCAGCAGTTCTTCACGAATCACCTGCATCAGGCGTTCCGAGCTGCCGAGGATCTCCAGCAGGAAGGCGATCTTGTCGAGCAGCTCTTCGTACTCGTTGATGATCTTGTCCTGCTCCAGTCCGGTCAGACGGTGCAGTCTCAGGTCGAGAATCGCCTGCGCCTGGACATCGGTCAGTCGATATCCGTCCGCGGTCAGTCCGTACTCATCGGTGAGCTCTTCCGGGCGGGTTCCGGAGGCCCCGGCACGCTGCAGCATCGATTCAACGGTGCCCGACTGCCAGGCGCGCTCCATCAGGCCTTTCTTGGCCTCGGCCGGGTTGGCCGCCTGCTTGATCAGCTGGATGACCTCGTCGATGTTGGCCAGGGCCACTGCCTGGCCTTCCAGCACATGGGCGCGATCCCGGGCTTTACGCAGTTCGTAGAGGGTGCGCCGGGTCACCACCTCGCGACGGTGGCGGATGAAGAATTCCAGCAGCTGCTTGAGATTCAGCAGCCTCGGCCGGCCGTCCACCAGGGCCACCATGTTGATACCGAACACGCTCTGCATGGCGGTCTGCTGGTAGAGATTGTTCAGCACCACCTCGGCCACCTCGCCCCGGCGCAGTTCGATGACGATGCGCATGCCGTCCTTGTCGGACTCGTCGCGCAGTTCGGTGATGCCCTCGATCTTCTTCTCTTTGACCAGCTCGGCGATCTTCTCGATCAGCCGCGCCTTGTTGACCTGGTAAGGCAGTTCGTTGACGATGATGGTCTGCTTGCCATTGCTTTCATCGGTCTCCACCTGGGAGCGGGCGCGCATGTAGATGCGTCCCCGTCCGGTGTGGTAGGCCTCGTGAATGCCGCTGGCTCCGTTGATCAGGCCGGCGGTGGGGAAATCAGGCCCGGGCAGGTAATCCATCAACCGGTCGACATTAACCTGGGGTTCGTCGATCAGCGCCACGCAGGCGTCGATCACCTCCCGCAGGTTGTGCGGCGGAACATTGGTGGCCATACCCACTGCAATACCGGCGGAGCCGTTGACCAGAAGATTGGGAATGCGTGCCGGCAGGACCGAGGGTTCCCGCTCGGTTTCGTCATAGTTGCTGACGAAATCGACGGTCTCCTTGTCCAGGTCGTCCAACATGGTGTGGGCGATGCGCGACATGCGCACCTCGGTGTAACGCATGGCGGCCGGAGAGTCGCCATCCACCGAGCCGAAGTTACCCTGCCCGTCGACCAGCATGTAGCGCATGGAGAAGGGTTGAGCCATACGCACGATGGTGTCATACACCGCTGTGTCACCGTGGGGGTGATACTTACCGATGACATCACCCACGATACGGGCTGACTTCTTATAGGCCTTGTTCCAGTCATTGCCCAGTTCGCTCATGGCGTAGAGCACCCGGCGATGAACCGGTTTGAGGCCATCACGCACATCCGGGAGGGCCCGCCCGACGATGACGCTCATGGCGTAGGCCAGGTAGGACTGCTGCATCTCATCTTCGAGATTGACCGGGAGGACTTCTTTCGCGAATTCAGACATAGTGAGTTGTTATCTTCCTTATATAGCCCGGAGGCTGAACGCCACCACGGGACCGGTGATTCTCACGAGTTCTGCGGGGCGCCACAAAAACGATAAGTTTACCATAGCCCCCGACACTATGTTGTATAAAAAACGCCTGATATCCGATTTAAGGCGCTCTCAGGTCAACTCTTCATCAGATTTTGCATCTTTGTTGCGTCTGGCGAACTGACAATCCCCTTTTCCGTGACGATCGCATCCACCAGTCCGGTCGGCGTTACGTCGAATACAGGATTCCATACCGACGCCCCTGGGGCGGCCACCGGGGTACCCCCGCAGGCGAGCAGTTCGTCGGAATCTCTGACTTCGATGGGGATCTGCGCCCCTGAAACCAGATTCATATCAATGGTGGAGGTCGGCGCCACCACCATCACCCGGACCCCGTGATAACGGGCGGCCACGGCCAGCTGGTAGGTGCCGATCTTGTTGGCCACGTCGCCGTTGGCGGCGATCCGGTCGGAACCCACGATCACCCAGTCAACACCGCCCTGGGCCATGCGGCTCGCTGCGGCCCCGTCCGCCAGCAGGGTCACAGGAATACCGTCCTGAAGCAGTTCCCAAGCGGTGAGGCGCGCACCCTGCAGCCAGGGCCGGGTCTCATCGGCATATACGGCGGTCAGTTTGCCCGCGGCATGCGCAGCGCGGATCACCCCCAGAGCGGTGCCGAACCCTCCGGTGGCCAGGGCGCCGGCATTGCAATGCGTGATCACTCCGGAACCCGCGGCGATCAACCCGGCACCGTATTCGCCCATCGCCCGGTTTGCAGCCACATCCTCTGCGTGAATCGCTCGCGCCTCCCGCAACAGACTCGTGAATGGATCTTCGTCCGCCGCCAATCGGCCGATCATCGCCTGCATGCGCTCAAGCGCCCAGAACAGATTGACGGCCGTGGGACGCGAGCGACGCAGGCTTTCCAGATCCGCTGTGAGATGCCCACGCCACTGATTCCCCGCGGTACGCCAGGCATCCCGAACCGCGAGCACCACACCGTATGCCGCGGTCACTCCAATGGCCGGGGCCCCGCGCACCACCATGTCGGTAATTGCCTGGGCTGTCTCGGCAGCACTGTTCAGCACCACGAATTCGACCTGATGCGGCAGTCTGCGCTGATCCAGCAGATGAAGGCGGTCTTCATGCCAGAGGATGGCGTGGTCCGGGGTGACGTTTTCGACAGAAGGAATCAAGTTCATGGGTAACCACAGGTTGTAAAAGGCCCATGATAACGGGATTGCATCGATTCAGGCGAACATGCCATGCTGTGAAATCGACTGGAGCGTCCATTCGCTCCTGCCCGCGCACTTCAGCCAAAGATGATCCGCCATGCCGCAAACCATCGATTTACTGATCCATGCCGAATGGATCGTCCCCGTGATACCGGAAAACCAGGTGCTGCAGCGGCACGCACTGGCCGTACATGGGGGAAAAATCCTGGCGCTGCTGCCCTCGCAAGAGGCTGAGCAGGTTTACCGGGCGGAACAGCGGCATGATCTATCCGGCCACGCGCTGATTCCGGGTCTGATCAACGCCCACACCCACGCGGCCATGTCGCTGCTGCGGGGCCTGGCAGACGACCTGCCGCTGATGACCTGGTTGAATGAGCACATCTGGCCGGCGGAAACGAAATGGATCAATGAAGAGTTCATCCACGATGGTAGCCAGCTGGCGATTGCCGAGATGTTGCTCAGCGGCACCACCTGCTTCAACGATATGTACTTCTTTCCGGACATCACCGGGCGGGTGGCGGATCATGCCGGGATTCGCGCGGTGATCGGGTTGATCGCGATCGACTTTCCCTCGGCCTGGGCGGCGGACGGCGATGAGTACCTGCGCAAAGGACTCGCAGTGCACGACCAGTTTCGCACCCACCCCCGGATCCACACTGCGTTTGCACCCCATGCGCCCTATTCGGTGGGGGATCCAATGCTGAAACGCGTCCAGGTACTGGCCGATGAACTGGAGATCCCGATTCACATGCATGTTCATGAGACCCGGGATGAGATCGTCCAGGGTATGCAGCAGCACGGCAACCGCCCGATGCAGCGCCTGCAGGAGCTGGGACTGCTCTCACCCGGCCTCACCGCGGTACACATGACCCAGCTCGAAGCCGACGAAATCGAGACCTTTGCCGCGAGTGGCGCACATGCGGTGCACTGTCCCGAATCGAACCTGAAACTGGCCAGCGGTTTCTGCCCGGTGGTGCCCCTGCTCGAGGCCGGGGTAAACCTGGCCCTGGGGACCGACGGCGCCGCAAGCAACAATGACCTGGACATGTTCGGTGAAATGCGCACCGCAGCCCTGCTGGCGAAAGGGGTTTCCGGCAACGCCCGGGCTCTGCCCGCGGCTCAGGCACTCGCCATGGCCACCATCAACGGGGCCAGGGCGTTGGGTCTGCAGGAGATCACGGGATCACTGGAAGTGGGTAAATCCGCGGATATGGTCGCTGTGGACCTGGGTCGGATTCCCACCCAGCCGCTCTACAACCCAGTCTCGCAACTTGTTTATGCCAGCGGCCGGGAACAGGTGCGCCATGTTTGGGTGGCCGGCCAACACCTGGTCAGCCAGGGAGACCTCACAACGCTCGATGAGGCCAACCTGCTGCGTAGTGCCGAGCGCTGGCGCAGCCGCATTGACGGAACTGAAGCGAACCGTTAAACCCGCGCGATCGCATATTCTTAATCCGAGAATCACGGTGCGCCACTCGAAAAACCCCCGCGCCGTGTGTACCCTATGGCCCGGTGATGATGCAGTTCGGACCTGATCACGGGATCCTGTACGCCATCATTTTTGAGACGCAAACACCTGACAACACATGCGGGCTGGATGACATGAAACAGGAACAGATCAACGTCGATCACGCTGAAGTCAGCAAATTCGAGGAACTTGCCTCGCGCTGGTGGGATCCACACAGTGAGTTCAAGCCGCTGCATGAGATCAATCCCCTGCGACTCGACTACATCCGGGGACACCTGCCACTGGATGGCAAGCAGGTGCTTGACGTGGGTTGCGGCGGAGGCATCCTGTCCGAAAGCATGGCCGCCTGTGGTGCCGAGGTGACCGGAATCGACATGGGCGAAGCGCCTCTTCAGGTCGCTCGGTTACACTTGTTGGAGTCGAACCTTCAGGTCGACTATGAACGTATTCCGGTGGAGCGTCTTTCCGCCGAACGCCCCGCTCACTTCGACCTGGTAACCTGCATGGAGATGCTTGAGCATGTACCGGATCCGTCCTCGGTGGTGCATGCCTGCGCCCAGCTGGTAAAACCCGGTGGCAAGGTGATCTTTTCCACCATCAACCGCAATCCGAAGGCCTACCTGTTCGCCATCCTGGGTGCCGAGTACCTGTTGCGGCTGCTCCCCAGGGGCACCCATGACTACGCAAAATTCATCCGCCCCTCGGAACTCGACAACTGGATACGGGCCGCAGGTCTGCAAAACCTGGACATCACCGGACTGAGTTACAACCCCCTCACCCAGGCTTACAGCCTGGGTGATGATGTGGATGTCAACTACATGGTCACCGCGATTCGGGAAGAGTGAATCACGCATCCCCAATGACGCCTGACGCACCAGCCTCCGACCCGTCCACGACCTGTGTCCTGTTCGATCTGGACGGCACCTTCGCCGATACCGCCCGGGATCTGCATCAGGCATTGAACCGGGTGCTGGCACGGCATGGCAAGCCGGATATCGACTTCGAAACCCTGCGTCCTTCCGTGTCTCATGGCAGCAAGGCGATGTTGAAAACCGGTTTTGGCATCGAACCTGAAGATCCTGAATTCCCGGGTCTGCAGACAGAGTTCCTGGACTGCTATCTCGAACGCATCGCAGTACTGACGCGCTTGTTTGAAGGTATGCCCGAGTTGTTGGAGACGCTCGAGCAGCGGGGCGTGCTGTGGGGGATCGTCACCAACAAGCCCTCCCGTCTGACCGATCCACTGATGCGGGAACTGGGCCTGGCGCGGCGCGCCTGCATCATCGTCAGCGGGGACACCACCCCCCATGCGAAACCCCACCCGGAACCGATCCTGCATGCCTGCCGGGTATCCGGTGTCGATCCCGCCCAGACCCTGTACGTGGGCGATGCGGTTCGGGACATCGAAGCGGGACGCCGGGCGGGCACACGCACCCTGGCGGCCTGTTTCGGTTATCTTTCTGAGGATGACAATCCCCAGGAGTGGCAGGCGGATGGGCTGATCGATCACCCGCTGGAGATCCTCGACTGGCTGTGAAGCCCTGAAGACGACATATTTGGTGGCCGGGCTAATATCAATGCCGCTCAACGAACAGAGCCGCTATAATCCCGGCCTCGTAATCCAAGGTGAGACCATGCACGACTACAAACCCGGCAACAATCTGCTCGAAGACCGTATCATTCTCGTAACGGGCGCGGGCAGTGGCATCGGACAGGCCGCCGCGAAGGCGTTTGGCGCGCATGGCGCCACAGTAGTACTGCTGGGTCGCAACGAAACCCGACTCAAAGAGACCTATGATGCGATCGAGGAAGCGGGAGGGCCCACGCCCGCTCTGATCAGTTTCGATCTCAACAAATCCCCCCCCGAGGACTACTACGCCCTGGGGGTCACCCTGATGGAAACCTTCGGCCGGCTGGACGGACTCCTGCATAACGCTGCGCAACTCGCATTGCTGAGCCGCATCGACGATTATGACTATGAGACTTGGCAGAAGGTCCTGCAGGTCAATCTCAACGCACCCTTTTTGTTGACTCAGGCCTGTCTTCCATTGCTGCGTAAATCGACTGACGCCTCGATCCTGTTCACTTCGGATGAGCGGGGACGCAAGGGCAAGGCCTACTGGGGGGCCTATGGCGTGTCCAAATTTGGCGTTGAAGGTCTGATGCAGATCCTGGCAGACGAACTGGAAAACAGCCCGATCCGGGTCAACAGTATCGCGCCCTGCCCGACCCGAACGTCTCTCAGGGCTTGGGCCTACCCAGGTGAGAATCCTCTCACCCACCCGTTACCCGAGACACTAATGGGCAGCTACCTCTACCTGATGGGGCCGGACAGCCGCCAGGTACACGGTCAGGCGTTGACCGCCAAACCATATTCGCTTGCAGATTCCTGAAGGCATTCCTCAGCGATACGCTGACGATAGGCCCTTAATACCCGCTGTTCATTGAGATTATGGCTTTTTAGAACGCTGTCGATGGATTGTAAAACCTTGAGACGTTCTTTGCGGGTCAAGCCGCTTGTGAGTTTCGGCATTGGATCGTCCTCGATATGCGGTGTGGCGGCCACATCGTTATTGTTTTCCTTTCGAGACGCTCGCGGCGAAGACCCTGTTCAGGTGAATTCAGAACGGTGCCGCATTTCTCCCTGATCCAACTCTAGTCCAATCGAGTGCCGATTAAAATACCCGAGCGGTATACTCGGTATTTAAATTAACATTGTATAATTTGTGCTTTTTGAGCATGCCCTGTGCTACTGCTTTTTGCGCAGCACATCCTCTTCGGAAACCACCAGGGTGTAGTTATCCTGACGCACCCCCTGCAACAGCAGATCCACATTCTCTTTCGGCATGTCGATCATTTCCAGGGCCACGGCGCCGAGCCGGAGGCTGCTTTCCAAGGCTTCCGGGAATGCCCGGGTGGCCCCGGCGCTGACCTGGTGTCCACAGGCTTCCAGATCCCGGGCCCGGGATATGATCGGCAGATTGGGGAAGCGGTTTCTCAGCCGTGCGATGGTCTTCAGCGCGGTGGGACCGCTATTTATGGTGAGCACCACCAGGGTGGCACTCTCCAGGTCCGCCGCCTCCTGCAGATCCGCATCACTGATATCGCCATAGTAGACGGGCAAACCATCCCGCTTGCCCTGGGCGACACGATCTGGAGAGGTATCGAAGATAACCAGGGGAATCCCGCTGGAATGGAGCATCACGGCCACGGTATGTCCCACTCGGCCGTAACCACCAATCACCACCTTTCTATGCTGACCACCCTGGTCTGCGGGATACCGCAGGTGATCAGTGTCCTGAGTGTCCCTTTGAAAACGCCTGACCAGTCGATCACTGATGTTCACCAGTACAGGGGTGATCAGCATGCTCACCGAAATCACCCCGACGGCGGTGACGAAAGTCTGATCATCAATCAGCTGCAGGGCCTTGGCCGAGCCAAACAGCACGAAACCAAACTCACCGCCCTGAGCAAGAAAGACGCTGATCCGCATCGCAACCAAGCGGGAAAAACCAAACGCCAGCGCCAGCAGAAACAGCACCACGAGTTTGATCAGAACGATCACCAGGATGTGTTGGGTAAAGATCGGCAGCTGATCATGCAGGGATGAGAAATTGATGGACATGCCTACAGCGACGAAGAACAGGCTCATCAGCAACCCCTTGTAGGGTTCGATGGAGGCCTGGATCTGCAGTCGGTAGTCCGATCCCGAAAGCAGCATACCCATGACGAAGGCCCCCAGGGCCATCGAGAGGCCGGCCCGAAACATTGCCCAGGCGGCCAGGAAAACCGCCAGCATCACCACCAGCAGAAATCCTTCCCGGTTGGCCTGCCGGGCGAGATGATTGAGCACCGGGGGAAGTACGTAACGACCGAACCCCAGCAATACCAGGATCATACCCACAACGATCGAGAACTGTTGCCAGAGGGGCACTTCCGCGGAGAGGCGACCCGCGTCGGAGAGAATCGGCACGGCCGCCAACAGCGGCACGATGGCGAGATCCTGCATCAGCAGAATCGAAAAGGCAGTGGCGCCGTGCTGACTGGTGGTCTCGTCCCGTTCGTGCAGCATCTGCATGACGAATGCCGTGGAAGAGAGCGCGAAGGTCAATCCGATCAACAGCGCCAGCGACCAGGAGGACTCGTACTGACGCAGGTAGAGAGCAATCACAATGCCGGTCAGCAGTATCTGCAGGCTTCCGAGTCCGAACACCTCACGGCGCATACCCCAGAGTCGACGCGGCTGCATCTCCAAACCGATGAGAAACAGCAGCAATACCACGCCGAGTTCCGTGAAATGACGAACATCCTCAACGTGCTCCGTGACATAGGGTCCCGGGGAATGGGGTCCAACAACGATCCCAGCCACCAGCAGCCCGAGTACGGATCCCAGTCCCAAATGCTTGAACAGGGCCACGGTGATGGATGTCACCAGCAGCAATAGCAAGGCGGAGAAAAGGAAGGTATCAAGATGCATGTGTGGCCCACAAATAAGCAAATTATCGCATGGTTTGTGCTTGAAACAACTCGACTGTCCTGTGGTTGATTCAGCAACGTCCTGTTCCGGAGATGATGAGCAACCCCGGTTACCTGGCTGTTACAGGAATACGAACAGTGCCCCTGACTCACCTGCCATTCAGGCATAGCACGGCAAAATGTAAGGTTTTAATGAACCAGGATTCCATTGATTTACCGGGTCTTACAGGTCGAAGTAATTTTGGGAACTTCTTCCCTGCATCGTCTTTTGGCCTATGCTAAAGAGAGTGGGATGGCGTCGATGATGGCTCATACGAACATCTGATGACGGTAGCGGATTAACGCCATAGCAAGAGCTGAAATGCACAAACCGAAACGATTCAATATACCGCTGGAGACCCTGCTCGAGGCCAAGAAGTGCAACAAACATCATGCCTGCCTGACCAGCGAGGATTACCAGTTATGCGGCATCCGCATCACCACGGAAAACCATGCCCGAATGGTGTGCGGTACCGGTAGCGACTGTCCCTACAGCTCCCATCTGGGAAACCAGGTTGTCTGCACCTGCCCGGTGCGTCATGCCATCCACCGAAAATACGGGGTGTGAGCAACGCTATTTGCAAGGCATCTTGTGGTTGATGTCAGGAACAGGTTTGCTGCCGTATATCCGGCCTCCTTGTAAGGTACTTCGTACCTTGGGCCTCGATGAGCATTCGTACACACTGTCCTGATCGGGCT
>JBEVVH010000021.1:0-28025 GCA_040507245.1 Candidatus Thiodiazotropha sp. | reverse complement strand
GGGGCTCAAGGAGCCGATAGGCTCCGTTAAATAGAGCGCTTTGAGCGGTTCACAGCGAAAGCCCCCGGCTTTGCCGGGGGATGGTTACTGAGCCTAAGATATTAAATTTATGGGACTATCCTGATATCAGGATGGTTTGAAGTTGGAGTTGTTCAAACCTCTCGTCTAACCTGGATACGCGAGCTGTCAGGCAGGGAGCGACGCGCTGAACCGGTAACGGTCTACGCACAGAATCAAAGGTCCTTGCAATGCGTAAGTCTTTGATTGGATTCCAGTCATTGTCGATCTAGGGGAGTGCCGCCGGACCTGTGCGCCGGGGATGAACAATGCAGCTGAAATCACGCGTCGCACTGATCCTGCTGTTGGCATTCCTGTCACTGCTGACCCTTCAGAGTTTTCTCGACATTCGTTCATTCCTGCCAATCCTCGCGGAATTCGAGTCTGCGGAAGGTGCTACCCCAGTGGGCGGTTTCCTCTCCGAGCTGCTTGGCCTATGGGTTGATCAGGGTTTGTGGCGTAACACCCTGCTGTTCGGGCTGGGACTGGGTCTGGTTCTCTGGGCGGTCTTTCGCTGGCTGGACAGCCGCCTGCTCTCCCCTTTGCAACGCAGCCGTGATGCCCTGTTGACGGTGGCGGAAACGGAATTGTTCGAACTGGATCTGGGGCAGTTGCGAAATACCCCGGAGTTTATTCGTCAGGGGGTCACCCAGCTGGCCCTGTTCACTGCCCTGTCACAGACGGGGCTCACCATGCGGCATGTCAGTTCACCGCAATTGCTGTTCGAAAGGGTCTGTGAAATCGCGGTGAACTATGGCGGTTTCAAGGCGGCCTGGGTGGGTGCCGTGGACGGGGATGGCCGGGTGGTTCACCCGATCGCCAGTCACGGAATTGATGCCGCGCATCTCAAGGTTTGCAAGTTTGATCAGGACCTGACCGATCCCCATGCGGAAGGGCCCCTGGCCATCGCGGTGTTCGGTAAGAGTCCCTCGGTGGTCGAGGCGAGTGAGTCTGAGGCGGGGAAAACCACCTGGCATCGGCTGGCGCATCTCAGCGGTGGACGCTCCGCCGCCCTCTTTCCCATCGTGGTGAAACGTGAAGTGGTGGCCACCCTTACAGTCTATGCGGACCAGCCCGGATACTTCACTCCGGTGATCCAGGAGCTGTTGGAGGGAATGGTCAGCAATCTCGCCTTCGCGATCGAAAGCATCGAGCGTAACCAGGCCCACCAGATCGCCATCCAGTCGCTGGAGGCCTCCTCTCGCCAGCTCAGCGAGGTCAACCAGAAGATGTCTCTGCTGCTGAAGTCCACCGGGGAAGGCATCTTTGGTGTGGATGAGCGGGACGCCTGCACCTTCGTCAACCAGGCGGCCGCCAACATGCTGGGATACACCCGCAGGGAGCTGCTGGAGCAGCCGATTCATCGCCGGGTGCGGATGCCCACCACCGCGGGGGAATCCTTCAACCAGATGGTGCGCAGCCAGGGGGATGCGATCAGTGTCCGGGACGAGTCCTTCGTGCGTAAGAACGAGAGCCTGTTCCCGGTGGAGTACTCAACCTACCCCATCCTTGAGCAAGGCGTCTTCAAGGGATCGGTTACGGTGTTCCGGGATGTGACCTCGAGTCGGGCGATGATGCGGGAGATGCGTTTTCTGGCGACCCATGACTCCCTCACCCATCTGCTCAACCGGCATGCCTTTGACCAGCGCCTGCGCCAGGCTTTCAATCTCAGCCGGGAGAAGAAGGCGCAGCATGTCCTGCTTTACATGGATCTGGATCAGTTCAAGCTGGTCAACGACACCTGTGGTCACATGGCCGGTGACATGATGTTGCGCCAGCTGGCGCATCGGCTGCGTCTGGCGATCGGCAATGAGGATGTGCTGGCGCGCCTTGGCGGCGACGAATTCGGTCTGTTGCTGGAACATTGCGATTTGAACCGGGCCAACAAGCTGGCCAACCAGATCTGTACCGCAGTGAAGGAGTACCGCTTCAACTGGGAGGGGCGCAATTACTCGGCCGGCATGAGTATCGGCATCGTTGCCATCGGGCCAAAAACCGAGAGTCCTCACAGCGCCCTGAGCGCTGCGGATGCCGCCTGTTATGTCGCCAAGGACATGGGACGCAACCGGGTCTATGTCTATCAACCCTATGACGAAGAGATCAACAGGCAGCAAGGTGAGATGCGTCTGGTGAACAAGATCGAAAGTGCCATCGATCAGCAACGTTTCACCCTTTTGCAACAGCCCATCATGTCCCTGCGAAGCAGTGCGATTGGTGACGAGCATATCGAGGTATTGCTGCGCATGCGCGATGAGCGCGGTAAGCAGATCATGCCCGGCGCCTTCATTCCCGCAGCCGAACGCTACAATATCATGGTGAACCTGGACCGTTGGGTGATCCGCAACACCTTTCAATGGCTGGCGCAAAATCCCACTCGCCTGGAAGAGCTTGGTCTCTGCGCGATCAATCTTTCTGGCCAGTCTCTGAGCGATGCCACGTTGCACGAGTACATTCTCGAACAGCTCCGGGAGTTCCGTCTGCCCGCAGAGAAGATCTCGTTCGAGATTACCGAGACTGCCGTGGTGAGTCGGCTCGATCAGGCTACCCGTTTCATCAGCCTGCTGAAGCGGCGCGGCTTCCGTTTCGCCCTGGATGATTTCGGCACTGGTATGTCCTCATTCGCCTACCTGAAGCATCTTCCGGTGGACTATTTGAAAATCGACGGCAGTTTCGTGCGTAATATCCTGCATGACCGGGTGGACCGGGCGATGGTCGAATCGATCAACCAGATCGGCCATCTGATGGGTTTGCAGACAATTGCGGAATACGTGGAGAATGATCTGATACTCGAACAGTTGATCGAGATCGGTGTCGACTATGTGCAGGGTTATGGTGTGGTGAGGCCCTCGCCTCTTACCCAGGTTGGATCCTCTGCCAGGAGCAGGCCCGGCCTGCTCCACTGACTCGGGGAATCAAGCCCGGATGATCAACTGATCCGGCACTGCTCCAGGAACGCTTCCAGGCCGATCTGCTCCGCATACTCCTTGAGTGCTTTCGGCCTTGGGCCCTTCTCTTTTACCTCAAAAACCTGGTCCGGATTATCGGGCAGCTTGGCGTAGGTGCCGGCGGGTATTTTCACGGTGAGGGTGGCTTTGCGGGCGCCGCGTTTTTTGCGGGTTACCTTTTTTCTCACCTGCTTGGCTGTGGTTTTGGATTTGGGGGCCTGCTGCGGTTTTTCCAGTTTGTTGACGATCCGGCTGACCTTTTTCAGGTTGTGCGCAATGTAGGTTTCGAAACTGATGCCCTGATCCTTGAGGATCTTGTCGATCGCCTCGCTGGCCTGGCTCAAGGCCTGTGATTCCCGCTCCGCTTTCTTTTGCTCCTTTTCCAGACGTGCCAGTTTTGCCTTCAGGGTGTCTATTTCTTTTTTGATGTTTGGCATGAGTTCATAGCTCTTGGTTTAAGCTCGGGATCGGTTCCGGAGCCGGTTGCTGGGTGATTTGAGTCGCGTTTGTCATCTGATCCCCCAAGATGACCGGTACCTCCGGTATCCCTGTGGGGACTGAGAGGGCTGTCGACTCTCGAGGGCAGTGCAGGGAGTCAGGCGCGGAATTGACGATCACTTTACAGTCCGATCATCACAGTCCTTCGCAAAGATCCGGGTAAGTGCGCGGAATTTTAAGATTATTCAGGGTACATAAGCAAATGGCGCCGAGCAACGGGCAAGTATGCCGGGCGGGAACAGGGGGCTCTCTGGCAGGATAAATGGGTGGGAAAATCCGTTAGGGTAATCTGTCGAAATCCTGTCACTTCTTCAGGTGATTATCTATCTCGTTGTATTGTCGTATAATATCCTGCCAGGTTAGGTGACTGATGCTGAGTTTGGGAATTTGTATCTGAGACAGTGTCTGGTGCTTGTGTTAGGTTGAAGTGAAGGTTACGAGAGCTTCGAGGCCGTGCGCCAGAAGACCATCGCGACCTACATCGAGACCCTTCCTGATGACCGCCAGGACCTGATGCGCCGACTGCAGTGGCGGATTGATCAGGAGCGCCGAAACCGAACGCCACTGAGTGCCTGCATTCGCATATCGGGTCTCATGTGGGAGAATCTGCTGGGTGCTCAGGGTCTGCTGGGCTATATGCAAAAGGTCAGTCTGGGTGGTCAGGCTGATTGTTCGGCCGTGTCCGGCGACAACAACATCATCGAGTTTCCCTTGGGTTCCTCCTGAATCCTCATCACTTCTGCCAAGGATAATGCGGTAAGGCTTGCCTTGGAGCGCCACTTCGCTTATCATTCCGCGCCTTTCCGGTGCTACGCGCTGTGGTTTGTTGGCCTGGCGTGATGCGGATCGCCTGCCTAAGGCCGGTGAACAGCGCTCTGGCAATGGTAAACATCTCTCAAGCGAGTCAGTCATGAAAGCGGACATCCATCCTCATTACGAGGAAATCAAATTCGTGTGCAGTTGCGGCAATGAAATCGTGACGCGTTCCACCCTGGGTCAGGAAGAGGTCCACATCGAGGTGTGTTCCTCCTGTCATCCCTTCTACACCGGTAAACAGAAGATCGTGGATACCGCCGGTCGTGTGGACAAGTTCCGCAAGAAATACAGCCGCTGATTCGATATCCGGGCGAGGCGCCAGTCGGCTGCTTTCCCGGTTACCGCTAGCCTGTCGCAGAAGGGCCTCGCATTGCGGGGCCCTTTTGTTTTGTGGGCTGGTGGGTCTATTTGTGCCGCTATCGGCCTCCAGCGCATGTCGTCCCTGTACTGAGCCGTTACAGGGGGTGGCACGGATCGTAGATGGGGACACCCTGGTTCTGGAGAGCGGCGAGAAGGTTCGCCTGATCGGCATCAATACCCCGGAACTGGCCCATCGGGGACAACCAGAGGAGCCTGAGGGGCGTTCGGCCCGGGATGCCCTGAAGCGCCTGGTGGAGCAAAACGGCGGGCAGTTGAGAGTCTGTCCGGGTTCCGATCCCAGGGATCGCTACGGTCGTCTTTTGGCCCATCTGGCCAGTTCCCAAGGAGATGATATCGTCCAACGGTTGCTGCTCCGGGGTCAGGGCTATGTCATCGCCATTCCACCCAATCTCGGATCCCTTGACTGCCATCTTGCCGCCGAGTCCCGTGCCCGCGACGAGGGACTGGGTGTCTGGGGACGCCCATCGACTGATGCAGGGGCCCTGCTGGGTAGTGAAACCGGTTTTTATCATCTGCAGGGTCGCGTCCAGCGGGTCGCTGAGAGCCGTCGCTCGATCTGGCTCAATCTCGCCGGTGGGCTGGCTCTGCGCATCCCCCGCAGGGACTGGAAATATTTCGATATCGAGGATCCTCAGACGCTGCAGGGACGAGGTCTCGAGGTACGAGGCTGGATCACCCGGCAGAACCGTGCGCAACAGATGAGTGTGCATCATCCCAGTGCAATTCGCTGGCTGGACTGATCGGGACTGTTTCGCGAGGGCAGACGGGGTACACTAGGCCCTGTTGTGATTTCACAGATCTGAGTTCACTCATTTCCTGCACCCGGTTCAAGAAGGAGTTCGCATGGTTAAGAACATCGGCATATTGACCTCCGGAGGTGACAGTCCGGGTTTGAATGCCGCGATCCGGGGGGTAGGAAAGACCGCCCTGGGTGTCTATGACATGCAGGTCATCGGCATTCGGGATGGTTTCCGAGGCCTTGTTGAAAACCGCACCATGCACCTGGACCGGTCCATGCTGTCCGGGATACTCACCCAAGGTGGTACGGTGCTTGGCACCAGTCGGGACAAGCCTCACCGGATGTACTTCAATGGCAAGCGTCAGGACATGACCGACGTGATCGTGGAAAACTATCATGCCCATCACCTGGACGCGCTGGTGTGTATCGGCGGTGGTGGCACCCAGAAAAACGCCCTGACCCTAATGGAAAAGGGACTCAATGTGATCACCCTGCCGAAGACCATCGACAATGACGTCGCACATACCGATACCACCTTCGGTTTCGATACGGCACTGGACATCGCCACCGATGCCATCGACCGGCTGCACAGCACCGCCCACAGCCACCACCGCATCATTGTCGTGGAGATCATGGGTCACCGGGCCGGTTGGCTCGCCCTGGGATCCGGACTGGCCGGGGGAGCAGACGTGATCCTGCTGCCGGAAATCCCCTACGACATCGATAATGTGGCGGAAGCCATCCGTGGTCGTGCCGCCGGTGGCAAACCATTCAGCATCGTCGCGGTCGCTGAGGGCGCGTTGCCGAAAGGGGATGCGGAGCGGGTTATGTCGCTGCGTGAGAAAAAGCTGCGGGCGATTGACAAAAAAGAGCGAAAACAGTTGAAAACGGAGCTGGCGGAGCTTGAATCGCAGTATGAAAACCATACGGTGCACCTGTCCCGGCAACTCGAGGAGCTGACCGGACTGGAATCCCGGGTGACCATATCTCGGATATCTGCAGCGCGGTGGTATTCCGTCCGCCGCGGACCGGCTGCTGGCCACCCGTTTGGGTACGGCCTGTGCCGACCTGATCGCCGAGGAGCGTTTCTGCGTGATGGTAGCCTCCAGGGGCGACCAGGCGGTACCCGTGCCTCTGGTGGATGTGGCCGGGTATAAGAAACTGGTCCCGCCGGATCACCCCTGGGTGTTGAGCGGGAAGCGGGTCGGCACCAGTTTTGGCGATGGTTGATACATGGTGTACAGAAGCCCTGCGCAGTCCGTTCCAGGGCCGGATTCTACTCGAAATAATTCCTTAAATCAGTGGTCTGTGCACTTTGGCGGACTTCGCCAAGTGTTGCCCGGGTGTAAATAATTTCCAGCAATCGGCAGCTCATCCAGGGTTCAGAACGGGAGGAAATTACGCATTCCGTTCATCACCGGGCTTACGGTATGTGACATGTTGCCCACGTCCTGTGTCATCACCCCCACGTTGCGGTTGAGGTGATTCATGTTGCCGTTCATCTGTTGCATGTGATCGTTCATCTGGATCACACCCCCTGACATCGTACGGGTGTCCTGACTGATCGATGCAATGGTGTTCTGAATGCGATGCATATCCGCGGACATGTAGGTCATGGAGCGTTCCATGACGTGCACCACGTAGAACAGGTAGATCAGTGCGGCCACCGCGATGAGGGTGCCCGGCAGGGAGAACAGTTTGATTCTCTGGATCTTGTACTGCTGTTCCCGTTCTATCGCTTCGAGGCGTTCGTGCAGCAGTTTTTCCCGCTCCTCTGCCTCGGCGTGGGTCTGCTGGAAGGCCTGGGTGAGGCGATCGCTGAACTCCTCGATGACCTTCTCCTGATGATCCTCCCGGGTTTTATTGTCCTTGTGGATCTTGTCGAAGACTGATTGCAGGCCCTGCATCAGGCCGGGCAGTACCCCGTTGTCCGCAGGGCTTCTTGACTGGTTTTTTTCAGTCTCTGTTGCCTTGGCGGCGCTGGCCTTTTGGGCATTTGCCGTTTTGCGGGCAGTGCTTTTGGCGGTGCTGGTTTTGGGTTTGGATTTGACGGTTTTCTTTTTCGCGGGGGGCGTATTCATGATCCTGGCTCGCTGATCAGGCCTGTTAAGAAGGTATTAGTTTATTAGAAGGTGCTTAATTATGCCGGGAAAAGGGTCACGCTTTCCAGATAAACCATCCGTTTTATTCATATTCAATTCTGCTATAGGTATTCAGACCAATAACAAAACAATCGAGGTGGATGGCATGGTCAAGCTAGCTGTGGGTGTGTTTCTGTCCTGTTTCACGACCTTCATGAATGCTGCGGTAGTAGGCGAAGAGGTCAGTTACCGTGACGGGGAAACCCAGATGAAAGGATATCTGGCCTACGATGAGGCCCTGTCTGGAAAGCGTCCTGGAATTCTTGTGGTGCATGAGTGGTGGGGCCATAACGACTATGCCAGGAGCCGCGCCCGGGCGTTGGCGGAAATGGGCTATACCGCACTGGCGGTGGATATGTACGGGGATGGTAAAACTGCCGACCACCCCAAGGATGCAGGTCGATTCGCCGGTGAGGTAAAGAACAACATGGCCCAGGCACAGGCCCGCTTCGAGGCGGCGATGGCGCTGCTCAAGGCGCAGGATACGGTGGCACCCGATGAGATCTCAGCCATCGGCTACTGTTTTGGCGGTGGTATCGTTCTGGAAATGGCGCGTCGCGGAGTCGATCTGGATCTGGTCGGGAGTTTTCACGGCAGTCTTGCCCCCTCCGAACCCGCTCAGAAGGACATCGTGAAAGCGGAGCTGCTGGTATTCAACGGGGGCGCGGATCCATTCGTCAAGCCGGAACAGATCAGTGCCTTCAAGGAGGAGATGGACCAGGCCGGGGTAACCTACCACTTCTATGACTACCCGGGCGCTAAACATGCGTTTACCAATCCGGGCGCGACGCAACTGGGTGAGAAATTCGGTTTACCCCTCGCCTATCAGAAGGAGGCGGATGAGCAGTCCTGGGCGGTCTTCTCGGATGCCCTGAAACGGGTCTACGGCAGTAACTGAGCGAGATCAGTTGGCGCCGAAGCCGACGCAGTGGACGCGTCGGCAGACACTCTCTGCCCGGTTGTTGGTATGCCCCTCCAGGTAGGTGGCGAACTGGAGCTGATCCGTTGCCACGGCGTCACCCGCCGTCAGCGCGGTGAGGGTCTTCTGCGGTACTTCCCTGAGCCAGGATTGCAGGTAGCGTTGTTGTCCCCCCTGCACCTCGCAGCGTTCGAGATGAGCCAGCTGCAGCAGCAGTTCGTAGGGTATGCCGGATTGTTTCGTACTGTGGGTCAGGGGTTCCCCGGCGGCACAATAGATCTGCTGACAGTCGGTGAAACAGCCTTCTGAGAGGGCGTCGCTCACCGAGACGGAAACCCGATCCAACCTTACCTGCTGAAAATAGGCGCCAAGTTGCTGATGAAAGCGCTCTGGAAGTGGCTGCGCATGGCCTTGTTGACGGGCGCGCACCAAGTTCACAAATTCCCGGAATTGCTGCACCACCTCTTCTCTCTGGAGGGGTGGCTGGCGCACGATGTCTCGCACCGCCGGGCGCTCATGCCGGGAGTCCCGGCAGGCGACGAAGGGTGCCCCCCGTCCCTCGGTATATTGCTCGATTACCTCGAAGCCATAGGGGCACTTGGTGCGGGAGACGAAGCAGGGTAAGCGGTTGCGTTCCCGATAATCGGAACACTCGGTTACCGCCATCTGTCGGTTGCTACGGTTCTGAGAGGTGGGTTCCGCGAAACTGCAGGATGCGAGACCACAGCCCAAAATCAACAGTGCAATGTGCCATCTGCGCATGCGCCGTATCTCCTGGCCAGAGCGGGCCGCTGTCATGGTTGTTTATCCGGTATTATGGTCTTGGTTGAGGCGGCTGCCAAATCGGCGTGACCGAGCGGCGCCTGTCGGGCATCACGGTTTGGGTTCCTTCTCCAGCCGGATTCTCATCTCGTCAAAGCGGCTCAGGTCCTCGGCGGCCACTTGGGGGTATTCCGGCTGCATCGCCTTCAGGGTTTTGCGGATGATGCGGGCGACCTGCCAGCGCATATAGGGCTTGTTGTCGGCCGGGATCGCATACCAGGGTGCCCAGGGTTTGGAGGTGGCGGTCAGCATGTCCTGATAGGCTTCCATGTACCGGTCCCAATGGTGACGCTCCTCGACATCCTTGATGGAGAACTTCCAATGCTTATGGGCTTCGTCCAGGCGGGACAGGAAGCGTCTGCGTTGCTCCTCTTTGCTCACATTCAGCCAGAACTTGATGATCACGGTCCCGTTGCGGGCCAGGTGATGTTCATAGTGCCGGATCGAGGCGTAACGCTGTGCCCAGAGCTCCTCGAGATTATCCGGCAGGGCCAGACGCTGTGCACCGAGATACTCGGGGTGTACCCGTACAACCAGGGTCTCCTCGTAGTGGCTGCGATTGAAGATGCCGATGCGGCCCCGCTCCGGCAGGCGCAGGCTGGTGCGCCACAGAAAGTCATGATCCAGTTCGAGTGAAGAGGGTTGCTTGAAGGAGAAGACTTGGCACCCGCTTGGATCTACCCCGCTCATGACCGCGCGAATGGTGCTGTCCTTTCCTGCTGCGTCCATCGCCTGGAACACCACCAGCAGGGCGCGCCGGTCTTCTGCGTAAAGCCGGTGCTGCCAGTCATCCAGTTTCGCGACCTCCCGGGCGAGACGTTTTTTACAGCCCTTCTTGCCGGGCGCGTCTGAGGGTGGCTGAGTGGTGCAGCGCTTCGGAAGCCGTTCCTGATCAAATGGGACCAGGAATGGGGAGGAAACTGGTTCGATCATAGGCCTGACCTCCTGGCGGATGAGCCCTCATGAGGGCGAAAGTGATGCAACGGGGGCCTATGTTACCACCCGTCAAGCGAGCAATTCCGCCATCCGGCTGCCCATTTCCGCCGGTGATCTGACCACGTGCGCGCCAGCCGCTTCAAGGGCCTGGAACTTGGCCTCAGCAGTGCCTTTTCCACCGCTGATAATGGCGCCGGCATGACCCATGCGTTTGCCCGGCGGTGCCGTGACTCCCGCGATATAGGCGACTACGGGTTTGTTGACGTGAGCACGGATGTACTCGGCGGCCTCTTCTTCAGCGGAGCCGCCGATCTCGCCGACCATGATGATGCCCTGGGTCTGATCGTCCGCCTCGAACAGTTTAAGGCAGTCGATGAAGCTGGTGCCGTTGATGGGGTCGCCGCCAAGCCCTACGCAGGTACTTTGTCCCAGTCCCGCCTGAGTTGTCTGGTGCACGGCCTCGTAGGTGAGGGTGCCTGATCGGGACATGACACCCACCTTGCCTGGTTGATGGATTGACCCCGGCATGATTCCGATCTTGCAGGCCCCCGGAGTGATGATTCCGGGGCAGTTTGGCCCGATGAGTCGGGCGGTATAGCTTTTCAGGGCCTCTTTGACCTTGAGCATGTCGAGTACGGGAATCCCTTCGGTGATACAGGCGATGATCTCGATGCCCGCATCCGCCGCCTCTATGATTGCATCAGCGGCGAACGGCGGAGGTACGTAAATCATGGTGGCCTGGGCGCCGGTGGCCCGGACCGCATCGTGCACGGTGTCGTAAACAGGCCGATCGAGATGGGTCAGTCCCCCTTTGCCGGGGGTCACGCCGCCGACCAACTGGGTGCCATAGGCAATCGCCTGTTCTGAGTGGAAGGTGCCCTGCTTACCTGTAAAACCCTGGCAGATGACCCGGGTGCTGCTGTCGACGAGTATGCTCATGCGCTACGTTCCTGGACTGAAAAAGTCATTCTGAATGGTGATCTGATCATGCGGTTGCGGGCCGGTCGGTGCCTGTCATTTTGCCGCTGAAACCGCCTTACGGGCTGCCTCAGTGAAGTCATGCGCGGTAATGAAATCGAGGCCGCTTGTTTCCAGCATGTCCAGTCCCTGCTGGGCATTGGTGCCTTCCAGCCGTACCACCACTGGCACTGAGACCTTGATGCTGCGCGCCGCAGTGATGATGCCCTCCGCGATCAGGTCGCAGCGCACGATGCCGCCGAAGATATTCACCAGCACCGCGCGCACCTTGTCGTCGCTGAGAATCAGTTTGAAGGCCTCTGTCACCCGCTCCGCGGTGGTGCCGCCCCCCACATCCAGAAAGTTCGCAGGTTCACCGCCCTGCAGCTTGACCATGTCCATGGTGGCCATGGCCAGACCCGCGCCATTGACCATGCAGCCGATGGAGCCGTCCAGGGTGATGTAGTTGAGATCGTGTTCAGCGGCGGCGGCCTCTTTCTCGTCCTCCTGGGTGCGATCGCGCAGGGCGATGAGGTCCTGATGGCGGTACAGCGCATTGCTGTCCAGGTTGATTTTCGCATCCAGGGCCACCAGGCCGCCCTGAGAGGTGATGATCAGCGGGTTGATCTCGATCAGGCTGACGTCCTTCTCGGTATACAGCTTGTAGAGTGACATCATGATTTTGGAGAAGGACTTGATCTGATCCCCTTTCAGGCCCAGACCGAAGGCGAGTTTGCGGCACTGGTGAGGCAACATGCCGGTGGCTGGGTTCACCGTGGTCGTGAGGATCTTTTCAGGCGTCTCGGCCGCAACCTCCTCGATGTTCATGCCGCCGGCCGAAGAGGCCATGAAGACCACCCTGGACTGGGACCGATCGAGCAGTGCACCCAGATAGAGTTCCCGGGTGATATCATTCCCCTGCTCCACCAGGACATTGTGCACCGGCAGTCCCTGGGGGCCGGTCTGATGGGTTACCAGGGTCATGCCGATCAGTGAGCGGGCAGCCTGTTCGACCTCATCCAGACTGCGGGCCAGCAGTACCCCGCCAGCCTTGCCGCGTCCCCCTGTGTGGGCCTGGGCCTTGACCGCCCAGAGGGTGCCGCCTAGTTCCTGGGCAGCGGTGCGCGCCTCGCTCGGGCTGGAGGCCGCCTGACCCGCCGGGACCGGAATGCCATAGCTTCTAAAGAGGGATTTTGCCTGATATTCGTGAAGATTCATGTCTCCGCCTCGGTGCTGAGCAGGGATGCGTGGGTGATTATGATTGTATAAGCTGAAATTATGGACAATCTGTCTGACGATTTATAGTGCACTGCACAAAAATTTCACTTTGTATTGTTCCTTGATCTGGATATTTAATTAGTATACTAATTATTTTTTGATTCAGGACCACTGTTGCGAAAGACGATAAATATGAGAACAAGCAGAAAATAGACGGTAAATGTTGTTTTTATGTGGATAAGATGTCCGAATATCACAGATTATCCTAATTTCTGTAATAGGTTTGTATTTTGCTGATTGGTTCAGGATTTGTTAGGGTTTGCACCCCGTTGTCCTTCCGGTTCATGCCAGGCGAGCGCTGAACGGGTCAATTTAAGGCTGTCACTGACCGTTGAGTGGATGCTCCGGCGATTGCGGCCCATCCTTCAAATACTGACAAAAGACGATCTATTGAGCGCCGCGACGGCATCACCGCGGCATACGGTTTGTATTCCGTGCGCAAATTCAATGGGTAGATGTTCTGTCTGCGTGCGCTGGGGTTGTCTTTTATTTCCAGGGAGCAATACATGCCACCTCAAACATCCGTATCTCGAGCGAACTTCCACAGTGTGGCGCTCTCGAAATCACCACAGCCGTTCCGTGTCTATACCGCCAGGGATCTGCGGAATATTCCACAGCTGAAGCACATGCCGGAGGCTATCCGCTTTGAGATGCAGGTGGTGGCTTCGGTGCTACCGTTCCGGGTTAACGACTACGTGGTGCGGGAACTGATCGATTGGAGGCGAGTTCCCGAGGATTCACTGTTTCAACTCACTTTTCCGCAGAAGGGTATGCTCTCCGAGACGCACTACAATCGCATGGCAATGGCGTTGCGATCCGGCCTGGACGATGCGGGACTGCGTCGTGTTGCCCAGGAAATCCGCGCCAGTCTCAATCCGCATCCTGCGGGGCAACTGGGTAAAAACATGCCCGTTGACGTCCAGGGCAATCCTTTGAGCGGGATTCAGCATAAATACCGAGAGACCGTGCTGTTCTTTCCAAGTCAAGGGCAGACCTGCCACAGCTATTGCAGCTTCTGTTTTCGCTGGGCCCAGTTCGTGGGTGACAAATCTCTGCGTATGTCGAGTACTGAAGTGGAACGACTGTATGATTATCTGCGAGATCACGATGAGGTGACGGACCTGTTAGTCACCGGTGGGGATCCGATGGTGATGAAGAGTCGTCAGCTCAGGCACTACCTGGAGCCGTTGCTGCAACCGGAATTCTCCCACGTGCAGACACTGCGTATCGGTACCAAGGCCCTGACATTCTGGCCTCAGCGCTTTATCGCCGATGAGGATTCCGAAGAGTTGATCGATCTGTTTCGGCAACTGGTTCGGGCTGGGAAGCATGTGGCGATTATGGCTCACTACAACCACTGGCGGGAACTGCAGACGGACATCGCTCGGGCCGCGGTGCACCGATTGAGAGCGGCGGGTGTGGAGATTCGCAGTCAGGGGCCACTGCTGGCGCATATCAATGATGATGCGCAGGATTGGGCGCGTCTGTGGGAGGAACAGGTCAGGCACGGCATCGTGCCTTACTACTTTTTTGTCGAGCGGGATACCGGTGCGAGAAATTATTTCGAGGTACCCCTGGTGCGGGCCTGGGAGATCTATCGCGATGCGGTTCAGCAGGTGTCGGGTCTGGGGCGTACCGCCCGGGGGCCCAGCATGAGCGCTGATCCGGGCAAGGTGGAAATTCAGGGTGTTACCCAGATCAACGGTCAAAGGGCCTTTGTATTGCGCTACATCCAGGCCCGGGATCCAACTCTCGTCCAGCGACCCTTCTTCGCCCGGTATGACGAGCGGGCAACCTGGTTCGATCAGCTACAGCCCTTCGATGCGGATTCTCGTCGTTTTTTTCAGGGTTTTTCGGATTAGTTCCAACAGGCCTCTGCAGTCCAGGTCGTCAATAGTGACCATTGACAGAATCGGGTTGATGCGGCCTGTAAACCCTGCCATATTTGTGACGGCATAAAATAATTGTATAAACAAGGCAGAGCAGGCTCGTAACGGGTGGTATGGGCATTGCGGGAATCGGCCGATCAGGGGCCGGATGGCATGTGACCCGAGATCCCGCAGTTCCAGCTACTGCCTGGGTTGTCGGGTAAGGGATGTTCATCCCCGTGAGCTTAGAGTCCAACAAGCTCACGCGCTTCCATGGGTAGAAATGAAAATGATTCTTGAATGCAGTCTACTGACTGTGTGGCTGGCCTTTTGAATTGAAACGTCATATCGTGTTGGTTCACAGGTCGGATTGCAGTTACTTGCGGAGTTCACCATGGCTGAAAATCAAAAAACCTACACCTTGACGAACGACGAGACTGGGGTATCAGTCAAGTTGCCTGTGATCGAATCGGTACAGGGGCCGCCGGCCATCGATGTGTCATCGCTGTACAAGGATGCGGGTGTCTTCACCTACGATCCCGGTTTCATGTCCACGGCAAGTTGTAAGAGCAAGATCACCTTCATCCAGGGTGAAGTGGGGATTCTCGAATACCGGGGCATTCCGATCGAACAGTTGGCAAATGGCGGGGATTTCATCGAAACCGCCTATCTGCTGCTGAACAATGAACTTCCAAGCCGGGCAGAGCTCGCCGATTTCAACAAGCTGATCAGTCGGCATACCATGCTTAATGAAACCCTGAAGCACTTTTTCGGCGGCTTCCACTACGATGCGCATCCGATGGCGATCATGGTGGGTGTGGTGGGATCCCTGTCGGCGTTCTACCACGATTCACTGGATATCAATGATCCGGAACAGCGACAGGTTGCCGCGCACCGGCTGATCGCGAAAATGCCGACTATCGCCGCGGCAAGCTACAAGCACAACATCGGCGAACCAATCATGTATCCGCGCAACGATCTCTCCTACTGCGCCAATTTGCTGCACATGATGTACGCCACTCCCTGCGAGGAGTACCAGGTCGACCCGATTGCCGAGAAGGCGCTCAATCTGCTTTTCATTCTGCATGCGGATCATGAGCAGAATGCCAGTACCTCCACAGTGCGCCTGGCAGGCAGTTCCCTGGCGAATCCTTTCGCATGTATCGCGGCAGGCATTGCCTCCCTGTGGGGGCCGGCCCATGGTGGCGCCAACGAGGCGGTGCTCGACATGCTAGCCGAAATCGGTGACGTGTCGCAGATCGACAAGTATCTCGCCAAGGCAAAGGACAAGGATGACGGTTTCCGTCTGATGGGATTCGGTCATCGTGTCTACAAGAAATACGATCCCCGCGCCGGGATCATTCGTGACGTCTGTCACCAGGTGCTGGAACGGCTGGCCGATACCAACAATCCCATGTTCGAGCTGGCGCAGCGGCTTGAGGAAATCGCTCTCAACGATGAGTATTTCATCGAGCGGAAACTCTATCCGAACGTGGATTTCTATTCCGGTATCATCTATCGGGCACTGGGCATACCCAACAACATGTTCACTGTGATGTTCGCCATCGCGCGTACGGTAGGCTGGGTTGCCCACTGGCTGGAGATGATGGACGACCCGCGGCAGAAAATCGGCCGTCCCCGGCAGATCTACCAGGGCTATCCGCGCCGGGACTACGTCCCCCTGGACAAACGCTGAAGCTGACCGCTCAGCAGGCGGCCATCAGGGTTTCAAGCTGTTTCAGGTTGACCCGTTCCTGGGGCCGATTGTCGATCGGCCCCAGGGGGCGTTTGCGCAGATGCCGAGTGGGCAGCACCACTAGTTCAAAGCGAACATCGTTGGCGCTGAACTGGAAGCACGGGTAGTGTTCCCGATGCCCGTCGCTGAAACTCAGCAGGCGCTGTTTCTCGCTCCAGGGTATGTGCAGGTCACTCAGTGTAAACAGCACATCCTCGGGCGTGTCCGCATACAGATGCAGCTCCACATGGCTGTTGATATCCGCCGTACCATCAAGAACCGCTCCCACCAGTTGCGGATGAAACGGCTGCAGTGAGCGCATGGCACCCACTGCACTCTGACGCAGCGCCCGCAGGGCGTCGGTTTGTGCTCCGCCCCTGATCAGGCGTTGCTGTTCCCGCAAGGCTTCATCGATCTCCTGATGCGTCGGCATGAGCTGCGGACGGGTGACCCCATACTTGGCGGCAGCTTTGCGACAGGCATAGCTGATGTTGTCCGAACGCAATTCAGTAAGGATGCGGGCGGCTTCGTAGGCGATGCGACGCTGGAGTTCGCGTTTTTTGTGGTTCATGGTGGCGCAGTACCCGTTATCTCTTATCAGACCCTGGTTATGAACCGGCGGTTCCTGCGCATGTGCACGGGGCTAGCGCAGCGGTCGTGCCGGGTTCAAATGCCGTTATCCGGCTTTCCAACGCTGCCAGCCAGGGAAAGCGAAGCGAAGGCTGGTAGTCCCTGGTAGTCGCGAGGCGATACTGGAAACCCGACGAGCCGTAGGCGCCAAAGGGGATCCAAAGATCGCATCCGAACGCGACGTCCAGTCATTCGGGAGCTGACAACGGAGCGGTGACGAGCTTGCGAAGTCATCGCGTAGTGTCAGTGACCGGGACGGCCGGGGCACTAATAGGCTGTCAAAGATCGAATCGATTTTGGTGGACTTGGATGTCCCAAAATCTTTCATGAGATCGAAGACTCGCTTGTTCTGCGCGAATGCCGGCGCTATGGCCGATTCTTCTTTGTCCCTACCGACCAGGTCAGCACCTCCACCCGGCGCTTCGATTCCCGGGGTTATCTGCGCCAGTCCCTGCGCTGGTTCTACGAGGCCTTACTGCCCGTGCGGTTCAAGCGTTTCCGGAAATATGATGTCATTCGCTGATCTGCTTCAGCCCCAACGTCTGACCGAACTGCTGAGCCAGTACCGGGATGGTGCCTACGCGGTGCTGTTTCTCGGGGCCTTCTTCGAGACCCTGATTCCTTTCTCGCTGGCCATTCTGGGGGAGGTGTTTTTTCTCTCGGGTGCGATGCTGGCGGGGATGGGGGCGCTGAATATCTAGGGGGTGTACGCGGTGCTGCTGGTGGGCGGACTGCTGGGGGATCACTCCAGTTACTGGATCGGGCGGCGCTACGGCGAGGGGCTGTTTTCTCAGCTGGGTGGCTGGCCCTTGCTCGGGCGTCTGTTTCAGCCCCAGGGTTATCGCCGGGGTGAGCGGTTTTTCCGCAGGCGGGGTGCCTGGGCCGTGTTGCTGGCCCGCTTTAGCGGGCCCCTGTCCTGGGTGATGCCGGCCCTGGCCGGGGTGTTTCGTCTCGATTACGCGGCTTTCACCCGCTTCAATGCCCTCGGAGTGGCTCTGGGTATCGGTCAGTTCATCCTGGTCGGCTACTTTTTTGGCCGCCACCTGCCGGAATTGTTCGCGCTGATGGGACGTTTCGGCGGATGGGTGCTGGCCGGCGTGTTATGCCTGGGGCTGTTGCTGTGGGGTTGGAGAATTCGCGCCGCCACCCGTCACCCGCAGCAGTCCGGGTGACGGGTGAAAAGCCGATCAGAGGGTCTGATCGATGAGGATCACCACGCTGGTGGCGCTCAGTCCGGCTGCGCTGCAGCTGCCGTTCACGTTGACGCTCTGACCCGCTTCCAGGTCGCCGCCGGGCGTCACTTCCACCTGGTCCGCAGTGGTGGTGACGGTGGTGTAGACGGTCTCGGAAGACGTGCTCACCACAACATCCCCGCTGATATCACAGGGGGTGGTGCCCGCCTCGGGAACGAGGATGAATCCGTCCGTGTTGAGCGATCCGATCTCGCCGCTGGCCGCAATCTGGTCCAGCTGGTCGGGATCGATGATCACCACTGCGGCCTTCACCACGCTGTCCGATTCCGCCACCCCGTCCAGGGTCAGGCTCAGAGGCGCTTGGATCGCCGTGTAATCGAGCACTTCGCCCAGGTTGCTGAGAATCCGGGTGCCGTTGTAGCCCTGGGGATTCTGCAGATTGATCAGCAGGGGGGTGGTGCCTTCCTGGAGGGTGAACTGGGAGGCGGTGGCGCTCACGGTGACGCTGCCCGCATAACTGCCGAAGGTTCCGGTCTCCACTGCCAGGGTGTCCAAGGTCAGGCGCGGACGGTGATCCACCGCCACCAGACCCTGGTCATCCACCAGCACCCAGCCGCTGGGTATATAAAGATCCGGATCGTTGCAGACCTGGTCGTCGCTGCTCGACTGGGCGCTGGAATCCACCCCGGGCTCCCACAGACGGCAGAATCCGCTGCCGGGCCAGGCATCCTCCGGCACGTCCACCGGGGTCAACTGAACCGGCTGGCTGCTGGTGAGGCCCACCGCAGTGGCGGCGGTGCCCCGCAGCTCTGGCAGCAGCAGATCGCTCAGGGTTTGAGCGTCGCCCTGCTCGGTCAGGTTGTCGAAATAGGCGCTGTCCGAGCCCAGCTGCAGGGTGACGCAGTCGGCTGCGTCGACCTGGGCGTTGGGCAGGGTGTCGCACAGCAGCAGGGTCTGCGCAGTGGCGTTGTTGTCACGGATCACCCCTTCCATGCGTACCAGCTTGGCGGCAAATTCCGCATCGACCACATCGATGAACACCACCGGGCGGAAGTTGTAACGGGTGCGGTTGCCGGTGCGCACCACATGGATGGAATTGCCCGCATCCAGGTCGATCTGCACGGTGATGGGGGAGCCTTCGGCGACTGTGAAGCAGCCCCGGGCGAGCAAATCGATCTTGCCGTTGCCCGGCAGGTTGGGGTATTCGCTCGAGTCGTCCTCGGCCAGCACCAGTTCCAGGCCGTCCGGTTGACTCAGGGTGAGGCGGATCTTGCAGTAGCTGCCCGCTGGCACGTCGTCACGGTAGGCGAAGGGCATGGCCTCGTTGCGCAGGGAGAGCAGGTCGATGGTCTCGGTTGGACCTTCGAACAGGGGGACCCGGTTCTCGTCGCCGCCGATCAGTTCGATGCGTTCGATCGAGGCGTTGATCGCGGAAAACAACTCGAGGTCCGCCGGGGCATCGGTCAGCATCACGCTCACCGAGCCGGTGGTATCATCCTGTGTGGTGGTCGTGCCGCCGCCGCTGTCGTCGGAAGACGAGGATGAGGAGCTTCTGCCGCCACAGGCGCTCAGCAGGGTGGCGAGAACCAGGCAGGGCAGAAGGCCCTGGAATTTAAAGCGTGATTCAAACATGGCATTTTTTTCCCAAAATACGAACCGATATTTTGGGTATATCACAATCCTGTCCTGGGGGGGTAATCAATAGCGGATTCTTAAGGATTGAGTGCCAAGTGAATCACAATAGTGAGCACTCAAGTGTTGAGTTTTTAGTTAAGGAGTTCGCTGCGCTCATGGTATTTATTCTCGTTCCCACGCTCCGCGTGGGAATGAATACCTAAGCCATCTCGTATGGCCTGTTCTGATAGGGATGTCAAAGCCCAGTCTGCATTCCCACGCAGAGCGTGGGAACGAGGGGGCAGATAGCCGGGGCGAGGAGAAATCCAAATAAACCGTGAGCGCAACGAACTCCTCAACTAAAAACTTTAAAACTAATTCTACCCCGGGTTGCCTCAAGCATTAGATCAGCAGGAGACGTATACTGCAGCCTATGGACAAACGTAAATTGATTCCCATCGTGTTGCTCGTAGGTGTAGCCGGAGCAGCCGGATGGTTCTGGAAGCAGAACCACACCACGGAGCAGGACGGCTCGCAGCTGCGAGTCTATGGCAACATCGATGTCAGGCTCGTGAACCTATCCTTCGAGGCCAGCGGCCGGATCGCCACAGTTGCGGTCAACGAGGGGGCTCGGGTCAAGCAGGGTGAGTTGCTCGCCCGGCTCGACCAGCAGCGCTCAGAGTTGGCCCGCGATGCGGCACAGGCCCAGGTGCGGGCCCAGCAGGAGGTGCTGCGGGAGATGGAGGCGGGAACTCGCCCGGAGGAGATCCGCAAGCTGGAGGCGGAACTGGCGGCGGCGCATACCCAGGCGAACAACCTGGAGCGCAGTTACCAGAGAATCCGCGACCTGGATCAACGCAGTCTGGCTTCCGCCCAACAGTCGGAAGACGCGCGTACCGCGGCGGAGGCGGCCCGGGACAACGTGCGAGCGGTCGAGGCCAGCCTGGCTCTGGCTCAGGCAGGGCCCAGGGAGGAACAGATCGCTGCGGCTCGGGCGACCCTCGCAGCCCTGCAAGCTGAGGCGGCTCTGGCGGAGCGCAACCTGCGCGATACCGAACTCGATGCCCCGGCGGACGGCATCATTCAGAGCCGTATCCTGGAGCCCGGCGACATGGCCTCTCCGGAACGTCCGGTACTGACTCTGGCGCTTACCCAACCGTTATGGGGGAGGGTCTACCTGCCGGAGTCCCGTCTCGGACAGGTCCGGGCTGGGATGACCGCCACCCTCAGCAGCGACAGTTTCCCGGGCCGGGAATACCCGGGCTGGATCGGCTACATCTCTCCCAGCGCGGAATTTACCCCCAAGTCGGTACAGACTGAAGACACCCGCACCGATCTGGTCTACCAGGCCCGGGTGTTCGTCTGCGATCCCCGGGAGGAGTTGCGGCTCGGCATGCCGGTTACCGTAACCTTGGATCTGGCCGGTGGCACAGGCCCACGCCCGGACTGCAGCGCCCCGGGTACGCCATGACAGAAGCGGTACTGACCGCTACCGGACTGAGCAAGGGATTTCGGGTCGGCGGCCGTGAGGTGAGGGCGCTCAACGGGGTCAGCCTGAAAATCAGGCCCGGTGAGGTGACCGGCCTGATCGGTCCCGACGGGGCCGGCAAGACCACCCTGATGCGGCTCGCGGCGGGGCTGCTGCTCGCCGATGAGGGGGATCTCTCGGTGGCGGGGGTGGACGTGATCCGTGAGCCGGAACAGGTGCATGATCGGGTCGGCTACATGCCCCAGCGGTTCGGTCTGTATGAGGATCTCTCGGTACAGGAAAACCTGGATCTGTATGCCGACCTTCAAGGGGTGGACCCCCAGGCCCGGGCCGAGCGCTACCGGGAACTGCTGGCGATGACCGGGCTTGCACCCTATACCCGACGCTTGGCCGGGCAGCTCTCCGGCGGCATGAAACAGAAACTCGGGCTCGCCTGCACCCTGGTGCGCTCTCCTCAACTGCTGCTGCTCGACGAACCCACCGTGGGGGTGGATCCGGTCTCCCGGCGGGAGCTCTGGGCCATCGTCTACCGGTTGGTGGACGAGGAGGGTATGAGCGTGCTGCTCTCCACCGCCTACCTGGATGAGGCGGAGCGCTGCGCCCGGGTGGTGTTGTTGCACAAGGGCGAGATCATCGGCCAAGGCACCCCGGCAAGCTTTTCTCAACCCCTGGAGGGACGTACCTACTGGCTCTCGGTGCCGGACAGCGAACGGTGCCAGTGGCAGTTTCGCCTCGCGGAGCACCCCCAGGTGATCGATGCAACCCTGCAGGGGGATGGTTTGAGACTGGTGCTACGGGAGCCGGGCGGACTGCGGGCAGCGGACCTGGGAGTGGCCCCGGAGGACCTGGTCGCGGTGGCGCCCCGTTTCGAGGACGCCTTCATCACCCATCTGTCCGGTGGGCAGGAGACAACCGCCCGGCCCCCAGCCAGCGTCCCCCACCCAGCGGGCGCGCGCACGCATCGGCTATATGTCGCAGAAGTTTTCCCTCTACGGCAATCTCACGGTGCAGCAGAACCTGGATTTCTTCGCCAAGGTCTATGGCCTCTCCGGGGAGCGGCGGCGCAAGCGGGTCGAATGGGCCCTGGAGTCCCTGGAACTGGCAGACTACGCGGGGACCGAGAGTTCCGACCTGCCGCTGGGCTACAAGCAGCGTCTCGCCATGGCCTGCGCCATGATGTACGAGCCGGATATCCTGTTTCTCGACGAACCCACCTCCGGCATGGATCCCCTGGCGCGGCGGGAGTTCTGGGCGCGCATCAACCGCCTCGCCGAGGCCGGCGTAACGGTCCTCATCACCACCCATTTCATGGAGGAGGCGGAATACTGCGACCGGCTCGCGATCATGGCCCTGGGGGAGTTCCTGGCCATGGGCACGCCCCGGGAGATCAAGCACCAGCAGGGTGACGCGGAGAGTCTCGAGGCGGCGTTCCTGGCCCTGGTGGAGGGGAGGACCGCGGCATGAACCGGCGGGTACGCGGCCTGATCCGCAAGGAGATCCTGCAGGTGCTGCGGGATCCGAGCAGTATCGCCATCGCCTTCCTGCTGCCCGCCGCCCTGCTGTTGCTGTTCGGCTACGGGGTCTCCATGGACGCCAAGGACCTGCGTCTGGGTATCGTCACCGAACAGGCCAGTGCCGAGGCGGCCAGTTTTGCCGCCTCCTTCCAGCACAGCAGCTATTTCAAATCGCGACTGTTCAGCACCCGGCAACAGGCCCAGACCGCGCTCAAGGCAAAACAGCTGGACGGGTTCCTGGTGCTGCCCGGGGATTTCGCAGCGCGCCTCAAGGGCGAGCAGAATGCCCCGATCCAGCTCATCGTCAACGGCGTGGACGCGAATACCGTCCGGCTCATGGAGGGCTATGTGCGGGGCACCTGGGAGCGCTGGCTGGAGCGGGAACTGGCCGCCCGGGCCCGCACCCTCTCCAAGCCGGTGGCGATGCAGCCGCGGATCTGGTTCAACCCGGAGCTGCGCAGCCGCAACTACCTGGTGCCGGGCCTGGTGGCGATCAACATGACCCTGGTCGGGGCGCTGCTCACCGCCCTGGTGATGGCCCGGGAGTGGGAGCGGGGCACCCTGGAGGCCCTGATGGCCACCCCGGTGACCCTCAAGGAGCTGCTGATCGGCAAGATCCTGCCCTATTTTATGCTCGGCATGGGCGGCATGGGCGGCATGGGCGGCATGGGGATCTCCGTCTCGATGGCCATCTGGCAGTTCGATGTGCCGCTGCGCGGTTCTCCCTGGTTATTGCTGCTCTGCTCCGCTCTTTTCCTGTTGGTGACTTTGGGTATGGGGTTGCTGATTTCGGTGGTGGCCAAGAGCCAGTTCGTGGCCGGGATGATCGCCATCGTCACCACCTTCCTGCCCGCGTTCCTGTTATCGGGGTTTCTCTTCGATATCGATTCGATGCCGCTGCCGGTGCAGGGCATCACCCATATCGTGGCGGCGCGCTATTTTATCGCTATCCTGCAATCCCTGTTTCTCGCCGGCGATGTCTGGTCGGTGATCCTGCCCAATGCCCTGGCGCTGTGCGTGATGGGATTGATCTTTTTCGGCCTGGTGCGCAAGAAGCTGCACAAGCGCCTGGAGTGACCCGTCCATGCTGCAACGGATTCTGGCCCTGATCATCAAGGAGTTCCTGGCACTGCTGCGGGGTCCCAAGAGCCGGGTCGTGACCTTCGTGCCGCCCCTGATCCAGCTGGTGGTGTTCGGCTATGCCGCCTCCTACGATCTCAATCATGTGCCCTTTGCCTTGTACGACCAGGACCGGGGTCAGGTGGCGCGGGAACTGGTGGCGGCGTTCGACGGTTCACCCACCCTGGAACTGACCCGGGAGATCCACAGTGAGGAGGAGATCGCCCCGCTGCTCGACGGCCGGGAGGTGATCCTGGTGCTGCGCATCGATCCGCGCTTTTCCGAAGCGCTGCTGACCGGCGGTAGCGCCCAGGTTCAACTGCTGCTCGACGGGCGCAACTCGAACACCGCCCAGGTGGCCCTCAACTACGCGAGTGAGATCGTCGCCGCATTCAATGAACGCTGGAACCGGGAACAGGGCGCCAGCGGTCCCCCGGCACAACTGGTGATGCGCGCCTGGTTCAACCCCAACCTGGAGAGCCGCTGGTTCTTCATTCCCGGGGTGGTGGGGGTGTTGACCCTGGTGTTGACCCTGGTGGTCACGGCCCTGTCGGTGGCCCGGGAGCGGGAGCATGGCACTTTCGATCAGCTGCTGGTGACGCCCCTGCGCCCGTTGGAGATCCTCATCGGCAAGGCTGCGCCGGCGTTTGTCATCGGAGTGGTGGAGGCGAGCCTGGTGATTCTGATCGCCCATTTCTGGTTCAGGGTGCCGCTGATCGGGGAGTTGAGCACCCTGTATGCGGGGATCGTGCTGTTCGTCCTCGCGGCGATCGGCATCGGCCTGATGATCTCCTCCCTGGCCGAGACCCTGCAGCAAGCGGTGCTGGGGGTCTTTCTGTTCATGGTGCCCGCAGTCATCCTGTCCGGTTTCGCCACTCCGATCGCCAATATGCCAGAGGCTGTGCAACTGCTTACCTATGGGGATCCTTTGCGCTATTTCCTGATCCTGTTGCGCGGGGTATTTCTGGAGGGTACGCTGCTGGAACTGCTGCTGGACCAGCTCTGGCCCCTGGTGGTGATAGCCTTCACGACTCTGGTGAGCGCCGGCTGGTTGTTTCGCCACCGGATCTATTGATGGATTCAAGGGTAATCAAATAGGTTCGTTGATTCGGTCAGCATATCTCTCGGGGATATCAGCCCAGGTAGCCCGGGTGAAGCATCGCGTAACCCGGGAAGTTCGAAGTGGCACCCTTCGGGTTTCAGCGACTTCGGGCTGGTTTATAAAACGCCGTATTTTCACACGTAATGACATGTGCAGTAACAGAATGACCGGTTGCCTGGTGGCTTGTTGCCTGAATCAAGCAGGCAGATCAGATAGGCAGTGGGGGAGGCTGGATTCAGCCTGACCCCCAAAGCTAAAACTCTGATTTTGCCCATGGTATCCGTACCCAAGGATCACCATCCAACGCAGCGCTGTTCCAGATGGCTTGATAACCATTGGAATTGCCCAATAAAGAGAGGTCATATTTACCTAAGCCGTTGTCGTCGACAACCTCATTGGAGCTCCATTCAGTGCCTGTGAAACGTCTCACATTAATAGTGTTTTCACCGTTACCATTATTCTGTAACCAGGCTGCTAAGAATCCATCTCCATCACCCGCTATCTGAAAGTCGGAGGTTACCGATGAACCTGACAGAGCTATTTCATCCAACCAGTTAGATGCATCAAAAATTCTAGTGAATATCGAGTAAGCAGTCTCAGAGTAGTCTGAGGTTTTTCCCCAGATAATTGCATAGTTATCACCAGACGCCGTGACCAGATTATTGCTTTCTGTCATATCGAACATGATATCGTTATTGCCAGTGACATGACTTAAGTTATTAACCTGGCGACTAAGTATATCAGATATACTTAGTCGCCAGGTTAATAGCAGGGGGCTGCCGGGAATCGGACAAAGACAGTTTGACTCCCCGGTACCGGAGAAACAATCGCAAGGGCTTCAAAGGCTCATCTTTTGAGCCTGTGGAGCTGTAGAATCGCAAAGATGGCTCCCAAGAGGGCGATGCAGGATAGGTTGGAGAATCCCGTAAAAAGTTTAAGCAGGATGACGATGGACAAAATCTACTATGCACACTCGGGACACGACCCGGCGAAGTCCGACTGGCAGCTGCTTTCGGATCATTTAACCCGGGTCGCTCGGTTGGCTGGCGAGAACGCGAGATACTTTAGAGCCGAGCAGCTGGCGACTGTGTGCGGCTTGCTGCATGACCTCGGTAAATACAGCGAGGACTTTGCACAGCGTCTCGAAGGTGGAAAGCGTGTGGATCATGCTACGGCGGGAGCAAAAGTCGCGGTTGAGAAGTGGCCCCAGTTGGGTAAGTTGCTGGCCTATGCTGTTGCCGGTCATCATGCGGGATTGGCCAATGGAATTGATCTGGGTAACGGGCGGGCGAGTCTTAAAGAACGACTGGATCGTAAGATTCCTGAATTGGATGAGCTGTGGCAGGCTGAGATAAGTCTCCCTGAACAACTGCCACCTCCTGATTTCAAGCTGGCTGAAAATCCAGGCTTTCAAATCGCTTTTCTCATCAGGATGCTCTACTCCTGTCTGGTTGATGCGGATTATCTTGATACCGAGCGCTTTTACCTGGGGCTGGAAGGAAAACCGCAGCAGCGCAATGGGTATCCGCCACTCGAAGCAATGAGAGAAAGGCTCGATCATCACCTCGATGGTTTACTTTCAAAATATGCCCATTGTGATCCGGGATCCGTCAATGGCCTTAGGGGACGGATACTCAAGCATGCAAGAACCCAGGCGCAACTCGAACCGGGCCTCTTCTCATTGACCGTTCCTACGGGGGGCGGTAAGACGTTGACCTCCATGGCATTTGCCCTGGATCACGCAATTGCCCATGGGCAGCGGCGGGTGATCTATGTCATCCCCTTTACCAGCGTCATTGAACAGAATGCAGGTGTTTTTCGGAGTCTGTTCGAGGAGTTGGGCGAGGATGTCGTACTCGAACACCACAGTGCTTTTGACGACAGCGAGTTTGGCTGGCGGGAAGAGACGAAGGATAAGCTGCGTCTGGCGATGGAGAACTGGGAAGCTCCGGTGGTTGTTACTACAGCAGTTCAGTTTTTCGAGTCTCTGTTCGCCGACCGCTCATCCAAGTGCAGAAAGCTGCACAATGTCGCCGGCAGTGCCATCATCCTCGATGAGGCGCAGATGCTCCCGCAGAAACTGCTGCGTCCGACTATGGCCGCCATCGACGAACTGGCCAGAAACTACCGCTGCTCCGTTGTGCTCTGCACGGCCACTCAGCCAGCGCTGCAGCGTTCCGACGAGTTCCATAACGGTTTTGATCATGTGCGCGAAATTGCACCTGAGCCGCAACGGTTATACTGCCAGCTGGACCGGGTCAGCGTGCGGCATATCGGCGTTCAAACGGACGAGCAGCTTACCGAGAAATTGAACGCCAACCAGCAAATACTCGTTATCGTCAACAACCGCCGCCATGCCCGCGCCCTATACGATTATATCGGCGAAGGAGACGGCCATTTCCACCTCACAACCCTGATGTGCGCCAAGCACCGCAAGGTGAAACTGGAGGAGATTCGCCGGCGACTGCGTGACGGAGAGTCGTGTAAGGTTGTCTCCACCTCCCTTATCGAGGCCGGAGTCGATGTGGACTTTCCGCGGGTGATGCGGGCGGAAAGCGGGCTCGACTCTATCGCCCAGGCAGCGGGACGGTGCAATCGCGAGGGTAAGCATGACAAATCGGAAAGCGAAGTGCTGATTTTCAGCTCGCCGGATTGGCCAGCACCGCCGGAACTGGAGCAGCAGGCGGCCAGCATGCGCATGGTTTTGCGTAACCATGAAGGAGACCTGCTCGCGCCGGATGCGATCAGGGCGTATTTCCAGGATCTCTTCTGGCGTGACCCAGGGCGGCTGGATGCGAAAAATCTCCTCCCACTTCACCGTGAACACTATGAGCGGTTCAGCTTTCCATTTCAGACTATTGCAAGCGAATATCGGATCATCGACAGCTTCATGCGTCCGATCATTATTCCTTTCGACAAAGAAGCGGAGCAAGGGATAGAACGACTTCATTATTCAGAGTTTGTCGGTGGTCTTGCCAAGCGTTTGCAACCCTATCTGGTGCAAGTGCCTGAACGGGTGTTTCTATCGTTGAAGTCGGCCGGCTCCATCGCTGAGATCGGAGCGGACCGATTCGGCGGGCAATTTTGGGAGCTGATCCATTTGGGGTTGTATGACGATGATGCGGGGTTGAGTTGGGAAGATCCGAGTCATATACGACCGGGGGATTGTGTTATTTAGGTAATTTATTAACTCGGCTCAATAATAGGGAGATATTTTAACGGATATCACGTATTATTCCCGGATGGAAAAAATTGATGCACGAACACTAACA